>JAUHWE010000315.1 GCA_030424825.1 Verrucomicrobiia bacterium | reverse complement strand
CCCCAGGAGGGAGGATTGTAATTGTCGAACTGGGAAATGGTGCGGGGCCAGCCGGTGTATTGCTGTGTGGTTGGGTCGGTAATGTCCACGTTTCGCGGCCAGCATTCCATGGTTATGTGCCGGGTTTTGGTATTGAGACGGACGACACCAAATCCAGCGGAGCGCGTATTGAGCAAGTTTCCGGCAGGCTTCTTTTCGGGATTGGCCGCCGCGTAGTTAGTAACCTTGTTGGCGAAACCATCGAGGTGATCACCGGTATACTCGGGGGCGCCGGGCTCGCGGTTTGCGCCAGGCTCCAGCGGCTCCCACCAACGAAGGTAGAGGTTGGCGATGGAAGGCACGCAGAAGGACCAGATGCCGTCGCGGAATTCGTCGATGCCGTGATGAAAGATAGTCGCGAGATGCTGGTCGCCCGCATAGTGGAAGGCGAAGGCCTTGCGGAGCGCGGCGATGGCGTGGTTTCGACCGGTTTGCGGCCAACCATTGGAATCCATATCCGCGTGGAGCCGTCCATTCGCGCTGCCGTGAATGTGGGCACCCCCGCAAAAGATAGTCTGCGAGAGAGCGACCTTCATATCGGCGTGGCTCCAGTCCTGTGCCCAGTCATCGAGGAACTTGAGCTGCCGTTCACCCAGAAGCACAGCGCCTTCGACATCCACGCTCGACGGGTCGTAGTTCGGGTCTCGAATGTGGTCCGGACGAGGGCCCTGCTTGGGAACACGACCTGCGGGACCGGTTTTGAATTTACGATCTTCGAGGATGGCAAAGTCGACATTCCCCCAATTGAGGTTGGTGAAATAGACGCCGATCCCCTGGCCGATTTTACGCGGATCCACCGGATCCGGCAGATGACTGGTTTGAGCCCGCTCAACTTCCTGAACGTAGACTCCCGGGCGGGAGTAGCCACCGTCGGAAGCTCCTGACAACGTAGATATTTTTCCGCTTTCACCCCACAAATTAGGCTGTCCGGCATCGTGGTCGTCCGGCAAAGAAATGGTCGGGCGGTCCTTGATGATCTCACCAAAGTCGCGACCGAACTTAAGCCAGGCCGCGTAGTGACGGTTGTGATCGTAAACCTGATCCCCCGAGAAAAAGAGCACATCGGCATCGATTCTCTTCACGTTTTCAAGGATGTCCTGCCGGGAAATATCCCCGCCGTGACCCGGCTGGATAGAGTTTCCAGTAAAGCCAGCAACTATGATTTCATCCTTGTCCACCGGGTTCTTCCTGATGGTCCCCTCATAAGTCGCCGCCGCACCATGCAAAACACGGTACTTATAAGCTCTGGAATCGTCCCAGTTTTCGACACGGAAGGGAGCCGTCCAGCCTTGCTCGATGGCCGTTGTGCTCGCCACTTCTTCCCATTCGCCATTTCTCTCAATCTCCAGCCGTACCGTCCGAGTGGCGCCATCCGGGATCGGATAAAGCTGGGCGGTGAGTTTGAGCGTCTGGTCGTGGACGGTGTAGAGAGCGAAACAAATGAGGTCCTTACTCGCGACCTCCGGAATCGTCAGATCGGCGCGGCGATTATTCGATTGGGCAACTAGCGTGCTCACCATCATAAGGGCGGCGCAGCAGAGGGTAAGGCATTCCTTAAATTTCATATTGCTTGGTTCTGGGTTTTCTTGAGTTTTGTCGGTAAAAATGAGCGTGCGGTCAATGGCAAGTCGAGGGAACGGCGGTCGTCTGGCCCGATGGCAGATACTCGAGCGTCCTTAACATGCGGTCGATACCATAGAAAGAATAGATAAAGCGGAATCAGAAAATGCGGGGCCCGCAGAACCGCTTCATGAAGAAACTGATCAGCCCCCCAATAAAATAGACTTAGGGACATGCCGGCAACCGGTCGTGCCATGGCGGTCAGGAACCCCCAGATAACACCGTACAGAGCAGCCGGGCGCCGTAGAAACGGGACAAACAACCCGATGCAAATCACAAAGTCCAGTATTCCCGCCGCCAGCATGAGGGACTTCGCCGTGGCAAAATCAACCTGCAGAATCACCGAGGTCATCGCGTAAAAGCTGCTCGGCGTCGGCCACAAGCCAACTGCGTAGCTGCCATGCCCTGCGAAGGTCATGATAAATGCTAAAATGGCCACGGCGACCGTGACACGATGGCGAACCCCGAGCGCAAGCGCCAAGACAAAGATGATGGGAATCAGCATCTGGCCGCCATGCTCGATAAACATCGGTAGCTGACGCTGAGAGGCGAGGTATTTGGCATAACTGAGAATAACCAGCAGGCCACTGCCACCCACCAAAATCGCCATCTGAATCCGCGATCCCTTTCGAACCGTGAGGGTCAGAATAGTGCAGATGAGGTAGAGCCAACTCATGCTTGCCACGCATTTCTGAACGAAGCCGTCATCCGCGCCCGTTCCAACGAATTCTTCCCAACTAATGCCAAACTTACCGGCCAGGGTAAAAGTGGCATCGTGCCAGAGAAGAATGCCGTAGGGGCCCTCCCAATAAAAATGCACCCAGGTCCAACCGGCGAAGCAAAGAAAGGCGCCGAGTCGAAGTATGAGGATTAGTATATTGTCTATTCTGGCTTTGTTCACACTGGGCGGAAAACTGAAACAACCGACTGAAGCCGACTATAATCACACCGTGAGGATTCAAGCTACAAGGAATAATTTACAGGAACCCCCAACCCTTCGTAACAGAGGGATAACTCTTCGCCATTCACTCATTGTTTCTGGCAGATGCTCTTTCGAGCGGACTTTTTAGTCTCCCGTACATTAGCAGAACACTGCTAGGGACCCTCACCCCAGCGGGAATCCCAACGGCGACAAACTTTTCGACAAGTCGCGGCCCATTAAAATAGCCTGTATCAATCCCCCCCCGATTTTCCTACCAGCCTCGAGGCCACGTTTAAACCCGCCCCACATATTCAGAAGCGGGTCAGGAGACCACCCGCACTGACCCTTTGGAACGAGTCGGTGCCCTTCGCCGAAACCGCAACGGTGCCCAGCGTGGTCAACCGAAGGCTGCCTACTACGACTTCGTCTCGAAAAAAGCTAGCCCACCGTTAGTCGTAGGTATCCGTTTTTCCAAGTACACTATGAGCCAGCTTACTCACCTTCCCCACGAACAACCTCGAACCTGCCCAACGCATACTGAGTTCACTCGAAGTTGCGGGCCAAGTAGCCCCGCCATCCGAAGCGGCCGTTCTGAATACAAATTACACTAGCATTAGAGCCGACCTCCACGACTTCTTGCTTCCAAGATTCTCCAGTCAATCCAAGGAACTCCACTATTGAAACAATGATAATATTTTGCGTTTCTGGGGAAAATCACACGCCCCATCTCAATTTAGGAGGGTGCCATTATTAAAGGAGACGGATCATGACACATTGTTTGAGAAGATTTTCACTGTGGCTGCTAGCGGGCCTATTCTGCTTGGAAGCCGTGGCTGTGGACAACGAAAAGGGCATCGCGGTTTATCCGGAAATCCCTCCTACTGGCAATACGACGGGAAACCCATCCTGCTCATCGGAGGGTCACCCGATGACAATCTCTTTCAGGTCGAGGGAGTTGAGAGCATTCTGGAACGTCTGCACTCATTGGGTGGAAACTATGTGCGCTGCACGATGAGTAGTCGTGACCAGGGAAACGTTAAACCCTACCTCAAAAACCGGGACGGACTCTATGACTTGAACCAGCCTAACGCGGAGTATTGGGAGAGATTCGAACAGTTCCTGAGCAAAGCGGAAACACTCAATATTGTAGTGCAGATAGAACTATGGGCCACATACGATTTTTATTGGAACACTTGGGACCACAATCCCTTCAATCCAACGCTGAACGTCAATTATACAGAGGAATCCTCCGGTCTACCAGGACAGATCGATCACCCCGCCCAATTCCGCAGCAACCCATTCTTCGAGTCCGTTCCGGATCTTCAGGACAATGAAACCCTGATCCGCTATCAGAAAGCCTTTATCGACAAGATTTGTGATATCACCTTCGCCCATCACAACGTTTTGTACACGATAGATAATGAGACGAATGTGGACTACCGTTGGGGTCGATACTGGGCCCGATACCTTCACCAAGCGGCTCGTAAAGCAGAACGCCAGATATATGTTACCGAGATGTGGGACGCTTGGGATCCCAGCGATGGTGCAGTTCCCGGCGCCATTGTTCAGCACAAGGATCTGAACGACTGGTATAAAGAGTATTTCAATCCGGATTTGCACGAGTATTCAGGGGTGAGATTTACCCTGGCGGATATGGGAAGCTACCAGTTCATCGATGTTGCCAACAATAACAGCCAGAAGGGGGAGGTCCACTACCAAACGGCACTCTGGGTGAGCAATGCCGTGCGAAACAGTTCGCAGGTTCGTCCCGTGAATAACGTGAAAATCTATGGGGGCTATAGGGAGAAGATCTGGTCTGGTCGGATTGTTGACGGAGTCGAGCGGTTCTGGAGAAATGTCTTTGCCGGTCATGCGGCAGTTCGGTTTCACCGTCCTCCTTCTGGGATCGGTTTGAATGAAATTGCCCAAGCGGAAATTCACCGCATGCGGCAGGTTGTGAATAGCGTGAACTTGTTTGCGATGAATCCCTGTAACGAAATCCTCACGGAACGACAGGACAATGAAGTGTATTGTCTGGCTACGTCCGACCGATCGGAAATACTGCTTTATTTCACAGGGCAAGGCCAAGTGGGATTGAAGGTTCCAAAAGGTGAATATGAACTCACCTCCTTTGCGGGTGATACTGTCGTCAGGGAGAAAAACCTTCACCTCCCCGAAACCGTGTACAACAACACCATCGATCCTGTGGTGTTACGATTGCAACGTCTCTCCCGATAGGTAATGCTGGGGAGGAAAAGAGACAGGTGTCAGTCATAAATGACACCTCCCCAGTATCGACTTTGACACCCCCTCTCCTACTCCCGTGCCCGGCAGCGATCCCTGCCAAATGAGATTCTCAACCAACGGGAGATATATAAACCTCATTAAGAGAGCACCCGATATGAAAAGATACTGCGCATTCGTTCTAGTCACTTTGTGGGGGCTCCTCAGTTCGCTTACCCCGGCCCAAGCGAAGGAATACGACATCGTCATCTACGGAGGCACCGCCGGGGGCATCATCTCCGCGGTTTCCGCCGCTCGTGAAGGCAAGTCCGTGGTCATTCTGGAACCTTCGCAGCACGTGGGAGGCATGGTAACCGGCGGGCTGGGACGCACCGATATCGGGGTCTGGCAATCGATTGGCGGAATGTCGGCGGAATTCTACCGGCGGGTCGGCAAACACTATGCAGATCCCTCCGCATGGAAGTTTGAAAGCCGGGAGGACTTTCTATCCCGGAGCGAACGGGATCGTCAGCGCCTGGGCGGAGCAGAGTGGTGGTTTCACGAACCATCGGTGGCGACCAAGATTTTCAAGGAGATGCTGGAAGAACAGGGACTCGCGGTGCGAACGGGACGCCGCTTGCAATCGGTCCAGAAGGAAGGGAGGCGCATGGTTCTCATTACCTGCGAGAACGGGGAGACCTATGCGGGAAGCGTCTTCATCGATGCGACCTATGAAGGGGACCTCATGGCAATGGCGGGCGTCTCCTATCACGTTGGCCGCGAGTCTTCGAACCAGTACGGCGAGAAATTCGCTGGGGTCCTGCCCTGGGAGTATTCCACCCGCAAGCAATGGGACGTGGAGGTGAGCCCTTACGACGACGATGGCAAGCTGCTCTATGGTATCCAGAATGTGGAGCGGGGTGAGGTCGGTGCCGGCGACCACAAAGTGCAGGCCTACAACTACCGCATCTGCCTGACCGATGCTCCCGAGAACCGCATCCCCATTACCGAGCCGGACAACTACGATCCCAGCCGCTACGACCTGCTGGCCCGCTACGTAGCCAAGCGCGGACACCTGCCGCTTTTCAAGCCGAGCGGAAACTGGGGCTACTTCAAACCGGGAACCGTTCCCAACCGCAAGACCGACATCAACGACGGCGGTCCGTTCTCCACCGACTTTATTGGCATGAACTGGGACTTCCCTGACGGTA
>JAUHWE010000314.1 GCA_030424825.1 Verrucomicrobiia bacterium | reverse complement strand
GTTTGTGGACTGACGAAAACCACCAGTGCCGCAACGAAAATAATGGAAAACAGTGACTTTCTTATCATATCGAACTCCAATGCTTGGCCCGCACGAACGGACAATGTTTATAATTAGTATTCAAGACTCCTCCCCCCATGTGAGACTGAAAACGGTATCCCCCCGTCAGGCCGTTGTCCAGTGTTTTGATCATTTTGTTCGTTTGATATATTTTTAAAAGCGACATCAAGTTTATTCATATTGAAAGAAAAGAAAGATAATGCTAGCGTTCTTTCTTTGGGAATTAATTGACCAATTCTTCACGACCTTGGACTGTGAAATCTTATGGGGGTTATAATATTTTCAATAGAAACGATTGATAACTCACCAAAAATTTTGAATTAAACAAAGGTATTATAATGGATATCAGCTCAATCATTGCTTTGGTAGTTCTTGCTTTCATCGCACTTTATGCAATCTCAATTTTCAATAAATTGGTAGCATTAAAAAACCAATTTCAAAATGGCTTCGCGCAAATTGAAGTACAGCTTAAGCGCCGTTATGACCTTATCCCCAATCTGGTAGAAATAGCAAAGGGTTATATGGCCCATGAAAAAGAAACATTAGAGAATGTAATTGCTGCGCGTAATCAGGCATCAGCAGGACTACAAAAAGCTGCGGGAGATCCTAACAATCCTTCAGCGCTTAAAGACTTGGCCGGGGCGGAAGCCGTATTACAGGGGGCGCTTGGGCAGTTAAATTTCGTAATGGAGGATTACCCTGATCTAAAAGCAAACCAAAATATGATGCAGCTCACCGAAGAGCTTACTTCCACAGAAAACAAGGTCTCTTTTGCCCGCCAGGCCTACAACGACTCCGTAATGGAGTACAACACCGCCCGGGAAACCTTTCCGACGGTACTGATCGCCAACAACATGAATTTCAAGGAAGCCGCACTCTTCGAGATTGAGGACCAAGCGGAAAGAGAGGCTCCCAAAGTCTCCTTCGAATAGGTTAAGGCCCACAATTTCGCACTTGGCATGGATTTCTTCGAGGCTCAAGACCAGGCCCGTCGAAAGACGAAAACGCTCATTATCCTGTTCATACTGGCGGTCCTCACCATGGGCACGCTCATCTACCTTGGAGTGTCCTTTGCCTTGGTCTCACAGGTCGACTCCCATTTGGCGCTTATCAGTATCGAACGGTTCTTTACGGTAGTCGGACTCGTGGCGCTATTCGTTGCCGTCTGTTCCCTATGGAAAGTGAGCGCCCTCAAGGCAGGGGGAAGCTCGATTGCTCTCATGCTAGGCGGAACAAAAGTTCCTGCCGAACCAAATGATCCCAAGCTCAAGCAGTACCGAAATATTGTCGAAGAAATGGCAATTGCATCCGGAATTCGCATACCCGAAATCTTCGTACTAAAAGAGGAAACTGGCATAAACGCATTTGCTGCGGGCTATACCCCTCAGAACGCCGCAGTCGCGGTGAGTCAGGGCTGCCTCGACCAACTCGACCGCGACGAGTTGCAGGGTGTCGTCGCCCACGAGTATAGCCATATTCTGAATGGCGACATGCGGATCAATTCCCGAATGATCGGCGTCCTCTTTGGCTTGCTAGCCCTAGCCGTCATTGGACAATTTGCTCTCCGCGGAATGGCCTTCAGTGGAGGGAGACGCTCCAGACGGGATAGTAAAGGGGGAGGCGGGGTCATCGTCATTATCGCCATAGTAGTGATGATCGTCGGTTACATTGGGGTCTTTTTTGGACGATTGATCCAGAGCGCTATTTCCCGGCAACGGGAGTTTCTCGCGGACGCCGCCGCAGTCCAGTTTACGCGAAATCCGGGCGGCATCGCCAATGCCCTACGGAAAATTCAACGTTACGCATCGGGATCGCGTATCGATAATCCCGATGCGATGGAAGCCAGTCATTTGTTTTTTTCCAACGCCCTCGCCAGTTCCTTTGCAAACGTATTCTCCACCCATCCGCCTCTAGACAAGCGAATCGCAGCCATCGACCCTACCGGAATCACAAAAAAGAATTTAGAAACGAGCTCCCCGGCACCGCCGCCCCGCCCTGTACACCAACCAGCTAGCCATCCCAATGAGTTCGTGTCCCATTTTGGATCTGTGGATGACGCCTCAATTACCCAGGCCCATTCGGCGATTGACAGCCTACCATCTGAATTGTCTCACATCGCGCGAAATCCAACGACCGCGTCCACCATATTGCTTGCCTCCATTGGACTTGATCCTAACCAGCGGGCTTACCAAAAACTTAGCCCCGTCCAACAACATTCATTGTTCGAAATATCCCTCGCTTCGATCAAGGATCTGCCACTGCGCGAGCTGGAATCAAAGCTCTCGGAAATCAAACGGTTGGCTCAGAAAGATGGGGTCATCGATTTCGATGAGCAATGTCTCATGATCGCCATGGAAAAGAGTATTCAGTCTTTTCACACCAATTCAAAGTTTGGGCACCGCCCCTTTCCCAAGGTACGTACGGCAATCGAAATTGTCTTGTCGGCCATCGCCTTATCCGGAAGCGACGATGAAGCCCAGGCGCAACGCGCTTTCGACCATGGTGCAACGGCCTTCAACGCATTTGGTGCCCAGCTTCAGGCCCGGTTTGACCACGCTCGTGAACCCGATTCTCTCAACGAAGCAATCACTTCAACCAGTGAGAGTATCATGGCCGTTCGCAAAACCGTTCTCATCGCCGCTACTAATATTGTCACGCATGACCAGAAACTGGGCACTCAAGAACTCCAGCACATCCGATCGCTCTGCGCCGCTTTAGAATGCCCCGCTCCTAGTCTGACGGAAATCTAGGCAATACGGGCGACTCGGCGTTTTTCCGCCAGCCAAATACTGCGAATCGTGTCAAAATCCGCCTCTTTCGAACGAGACCGGAACGCATAGTCGAACGACCTCCATTCCCCAATCTCTTTTTCAGCAGAACGTATGCGACGATCGATTTCCGCTTCGTCATCCTTCCCCCGTTCGCGTAGCCGACGGCGAAGCTCCTCAAAACTGTCAGGCATTATGAATACAGTAACCAGTCTTTGTCCAATAGCAGAATGATCTCTGGCGGCTTTCTGAACCGCAGCGACTCCCTGCACATCGATATTCATCACAAGGTCTATATGCTCCGACAGTTTCTCCTCAATAACCGATCTCAGCGTTCCATAACGGTTCGCGTGCACCTTGGCCCATTCCAAAAAATCGCCATTCGCCACATTCGCATCGAATTGCGCGTCAGACAAAAAATGGTAGTCGATCCCATCTACCTCACCTTCACGGGGTGGCCGCGTTGTGCAGGTCACCACACGTTCAGTATTCACGTTTTCCGCCACAAGCCGATCGCAAAGCGTCGTTTTCCCACTGCCCGCAGGGCCTGCCAAGATGAGAAGCAGAGCAATATCTTTTTCGGGCAGCGTATCCATCAATCTAGTAAGCGAAGGCTAATGCTCCTACAAAACACCCGTAGAGTAAAAAGGCCAAACCCAAGGTTCTCGGACGCGTTGCGGTTCCGAATAGCCAAGTGAAAAAGTCACGCATGCGAAAGGGCGAATAGCCTAGATAAAGGGCTAGTGCCGCTCCAATATAGAGGGGGGTCACCATGAAAAGCCGCAGCGGCTCTTCGTAATGCCCAAACGCCCCATCCAACAGCGAATTCGCGATCAACAGGTACAATATGCAGGCCCCACGGACCGACAGGAAATCGGGAGCGTACTTGAACGAGAGCAGTCCTACGATCGCAAATCCGATAAATATGTACTGTTTGAAATCGCCATAGTTGGCCTCGCCTAAATGGGCTACCTTATACAAGGTCCAAACCCCTCCGACTGTCATCGTAATATAGGCAGCAGTACGCGAGCGGGGAAACCCCTTAACCATCGCGATAATCGGCTTGTTCGTCGTCGCAAACAGAGCACCCACCACGGCAAACATTATTCCCGCGAACAGGGTCGATTGAAAAAGAGTCAGTTCCATAGTCTTATTAAATTGTATCCACACCAGCCAGGACGAGGTCGCCATAAATCGTACTTGCAGTGGCCCGATTCACCTTCATCTGCACTAACTGCCCAATGAGACGCTCGTCTCCGTCGAAAATAGAATTGCGATAGCCTCGAGTCTTCCCGACAAACTTGTCCCCCTTTTTGGCAGGACCCTCCACAAGAATCTCTTGCACCGTGCCCACAAGCTGTTCGTTTCGCCAAAGCGAGCGTTTCGCCAGAATATCGAGAAGCACATGATTTCGCCGCTCCTTCTCTTCGGTCGAAATTTGGTCTAACATCGTCTCCGCCGGAGTTCCTGTACGAATACTGTATTTAAAAATATAGGACATATCGAAGCCGATATCCTCGAAAAAGGCGGCCGACTCG
Organism: Verrucomicrobiia bacterium; assembly: GCA_030424825.1. Taxonomy (GTDB): domain Bacteria; phylum Verrucomicrobiota; class Verrucomicrobiia; order Opitutales; family Opitutaceae; genus Pelagisphaera. The sequence continues at coordinate 1,673 of JAUHWE010000314.1, read as the reverse complement.
CTAAAGTCTTCCTCCGTTTCGCCAGGAAACCCTACAATGATATCGGTGGAGAAATACATGTCCGGAACGACGGCGCGTAATGAGTCCACGATTTCACGAAAACGTTCCTTCGTATAGGGCCGATTCATCGCCCGGAGGGTCTTGTTGCATCCCGCCTGTAGGGGCAAGTGGACATACTCGCACAGTTTCGGCACATCCCGATAGGCCTCAACCAAGTCCTGCTTGAATCCACGCGGATGAGGCGACGTGAAGCGGATCCGCTCGATTCCATCGATGTCGTTAATCCTTTCGATCAGTTGAACAAAGGGAGACTTTCCGTCCACAACGGGAAAATCCCGACGTCCATAGCTGGTCACAATCTGACCGAGGAGCGTGACCTCTTTGACTCCCTGCTCGGCGAGCTCATGAACCTCCTCGACAATTTGCTCCATCGGGCGAGCCCGTTCGCGCCCGCGCGTCTTGGGAACGATGCAAAACGCGCAATTCATGTTGCAGCCCTGCATGATAGAGACAAACGCACTTACCTGGTCCTGCTTGGGAAGATGATCCTTAATCGCATTCTGGGAGCCTTCCTCTTCGTCGATATCCAAAACGGTAGCGGGACGGGGACCCTGGGCCGAATAGCTCTTGATCAAATGATCCAAGTGATCCGGAACGGCATGGAATTTCTGCGTACCCACGATCAAATCCAGATCCGGCAAGCGATCCATGAGCTCAGATCCGCGATTTTGAGCCATGCATCCCAGTACGCCGATCATGAAATTCGGGTCCGAGCGTTTTCGCTTTGCCAAGTAGCCGGCTTTCCCGATCGCCTTTTGCTCCGCCTGATCCCGTACGCTGCAGGTGTTGAGCAGCACCACATCGGCATCAAACTCATTATCCACCACCGAGTAGCCACGATCTCGCAGGGACGAAGCGACTTGCTCGCTGTCCCGCTCATTCATTTGGCAACCGTAGGTCTTGATATAAACACGATTCATGGCGAAAAGGGAATCAAAACGGGATAGGGCCCACCACCAATAGGTCAAACAAGAACCAAGCCCCCAATCCAAGACTCGTTTTACCTAGATTGCTCCTCCGCAGCCTTTTTCTCATCGGACCGACGGGTAATGTCCTTTTTAAACTGCACGGACAAAAACGCCAGCAACGCCACCAGGGCAAAGATCACCCCCACTACCCACTTTCCATTTTTTTTGGCCATAGCCCCTTTATCCGCAGATTTCCCCAACACCGACAAGCCGTAAATCCGCTTGCCGCCACCTAGGTAGATGGCTTGGCTGATCCGGTGAATGAGAACGTTGCCAAGAAAGACCGAATCTACGCCGCGCCGCTAGCCAAAGTCGGTGGCTTCGTATTTGACGATTCCGTCGCAGAGGTGTTCGACGACATGATCCGGCGATCCGTCCCCGGCTACGCGATGACTCTCTCGATGATTCCCCTCATTGCCCAACGCTACGTCCAAAATGATAGCGCGGTCTACGATTTGGGTTGCTCTCTCGGGGCGGGCATGACGGCGATTGGCCGCGGTCTTCCCGAAGGTGCTTCACTCGTTGGCGTCGACAATTCCCAGCCTATGCTGGATCGCTGCCAAGCCAATCTACGGGAGTCTATTCCAGATAGAAAGTGGTCGCTTATCTGTAGCGATATATTGGATATGGATATCGCAAACGCCA
>JAUHWE010000313.1 GCA_030424825.1 Verrucomicrobiia bacterium | reverse complement strand
ATTCGGATCGGGGACGCCACCCCCGGCAGCGCGCAGGCGCGGCGGGAAACGGCCTATCTGCCCGAAGCGGTGTCGTTTCATCCCGCCTTGACGGGGCGCGAACAGTTGACCCTGTTTGCGCAGCTTTCGGGCGCAAAAGCCGATGTGCCCGGCCTGCTGGAGCGCGTTGGTCTGAGCGACGCGTTGGACCGCCGGATCGGCACCTATTCCAAAGGGATGCGGCAACGTCTGGGTCTGGCGCAGGTGCTGCTGGGTCAGCCGAAAGTGGCCTTGCTGGATGAGCCGACATCAGGCTTGGACCCGATTTCTCGGCAGGACCTGTACGCCATCATCGACGAACTGGCAGCGCAGGGCACCGCCGTGCTGATCGCATCTCATGCGTTGACCGAGGTTGAGGCGCGCACCGACCGCATCGCCATCATGCGCAAGGGCCGGATGGTTGCCGACGACACGCTGAACAACCTGTCGGCGCTGGCCGGTCTGCCAATCCGCCTGAGGGTCCGCGCCAGCGCCAATGCGGAGGCTTTGGCCGCCGAGCGAGTTAAATGCCCCATGATCGAGAGGGCCCCATCATCTCCCGTCAAACCGGCCGCAAGCTCGCCTGAAAGCTCCAGTAAATCCTGACTGCTGGATACCCGGTTGAAATCCGTTTCCAGCTGTTCAACCGACTCTTTCGACAATTCAAGCGCGTCGATTCGACCAATCTGTACTTTCAGGAAATCGATTTGGTCCGCAGACAACTGGGTCGTATTCCTCAACTGATCAATCTCCCGCAAGGTTTCCTTCCAGGATTCATAGGCGGTTTGATAAGTGGCTACCTCCTCTTCCAGTTGAGCGTACAAGTCGATCATCTCGAGCTGGCATTCGCTTTTCAGAAGCCGCTGGGGCTCACCCGGACCATGAAAATCCACCCAACAAGAACCCAATGCTTGAAGGTTGGCTAACGTCGCCAAGCTACCGTTTATCGAAATCTTCGATGGCTTCGAGACGTGCAAGCTGCGACGCAGTATGAGTGTGCCTTCCTCGCATGCCGGCAATCCGAGCTCCTTCAGAATCACATCTACCTCGGCGGGGGTTTCGAAATGGAGTGCCGCCTCAACCTCGCACAGCTCGGAACCCGATCGAATGACCGATTTGTCCGATCGAGATCCGGACAGCAAGCTCAATGCCCCCAGAAAAACGCTCTTTCCCGCTCCCGTCTCGCCGGTAACCACCGTAAATCCGGAATCGAATTCAATGGACGCCTTTTCGAGCAAGGCAAGATTCGAGATGTTCAGATACTGCAGCATGGGTAAGTTTCGATCCTCAAAGTAAGGCGAGTTTCGCCGACAAAGAAAACGAAAATTGTTCTTGCCCCGCATATATGTCTAAACAACGTTCATCCGCTCTGCGAAAACAGAGTTCCTGGGACGCCATTCGCAATCTTGCGGGGGATTAGCTCAGTTGGTTAGAGCGCTTGCTTGACATGCAAGAGGTCGGCAGTTCGAATCTGCCATCTCCCACCAGGAATTGGCTCAGGCTCAACACCATTCACGGGGGGATCTTGTATTTATTATCCACATAAGGCTCAGACTCTCATTTTGCAGTTGTTGAAGTTCCTGAACCCGAAGGCCCTTCTGGAGATCATCTCCATCTTGGTGTGGTATCCCTCTGTAATGGCCTTGTTCCTGGTGAAGCGCCACGTGCAGGCGATCGGCTCGGACCATATCTCGAAGGTTCTACCCAGGCTGGCCATCTCCTCGAAGCCGATGTCCTTGAGCTGCGCGAGCATTGCCGCTATGACGTGGGATAGAGCGTTACGCCCACCAACAACAGCGACCTTCAATGTCGCAGCATTTTTGGAGGCCTGTCGCGGCTACCCCAAAATCAAACCTACGCACCTCGGCGATTGAGGATTCTCATACCCCAACCGAGACTTCGTAAAAGTCTTAAGCAGATCGAATGGCTTCGACGCAAGAGCTGGAAAGCGAGCCCCTACGACAATGCCCCTAGGGAGTCGTTCTTCGGCAATCTCAAAGCGGAGTGTGCAAACGGCAAGGTCTGCTCCAGTTTCGAGAAGAGGCCACCAGGCTCTCATAGATTGCATCGAGGGCTTCTGCAATCCCCAGTACATCCATACTTCGATCAGGATGTCGCCATTGCAAAAGCTCCAACAATGCAACTTGACTGAAAACACGAGGATGCCCCGAACCACCTAGTCTTTACATCCCATAGACAACAAAACGCCAAAGGATTTGGATTCTAAAAAATAAGTATCCACAATCTTGATAATCAAAATCAAGTAATAATACTATCTATTATTGCGAGATAGCTTCAGTTTGGTTATTCACTCATCTTTATCGAAATCAAGGGTCGGCATCCCCGTAATTGAGGAAGAACCACGGGGCGAAGCTACGAGTTAATCTGCCACCTTCTACCTTCCGTCTAAACATACACAAGTTAGAAACCATTAATAAAATTGGCCAGAGAAGCTGTTATTCAATCAATAACATTTATCATTGCAAATGAGGATAAGAAGTATAGAAAGCATTGGCTAAGTGAAAAAATACTCTCAATGAAGATTACCACAACAGTTCTCCTATTGGTTTTATTTTTGTACGGATGCACTCAAGGCAAATTAAGTAAAGAAAATGAGACGTTGCATGCTAGGGTTCAAGAACTCGAAACACAATTGCAAGATCTCAAAAATCAAGACAAATACCAATATGCCATAATCGCTGATCCAACCCAATACAATGACCTTCATTTGAGATACACCGAAATAGAAAATTTTATAAAAAAACACCCTACTTCTCAATTCACATCAAAAGCAAAATCGCTATTAGAAAAAGTAAAAAATCAACTTCAAGAAGCTAGAGTTGACGAAATAGAAGAAGCGAAATGGACTTTGATGACAATAAACGAAATCCAGTCTGACCTCTATTCCGTTATTGATAAAAAAGTTGTCGTGAACGCAGAAATCGACTTGGGAGAAATTTTTGGTGGGGGATATTCTAACTACGAAAAAATCTATGCGTCATTTAAAATTGTTGACGATACTGGTTCTGCTCATGTTTACGGTTCGAAGGAATGGATCGGTACTGAGAATTTGCAAAAAGCAATTAGAGAAAATGGGCGACTTAATAGGCGAGTAAAAATAATACTCCACGATAGGATTTATCGAGATGGTGGAGGAACATCGCTTCATGCAGAGCTACTGGGATTTGAACCAATTAGATGAAATTATCCAAGTATGGAATAGATAAAGACGCCTATCGCCACTCGTGTTTCGGATAGCGGCCCAAGAGCTCTTTTTTTATACTCGCATACGATGTAGTCCAGAATGCCTCTAGGCTATCCGTTAACTGAACGGGCCGCATGTTAGGAGCGAGAATCTCCAATTTCGGCGAACACCTGTCCTGACACAGCTTAGGTGCCTCCTTCAAATCATAGAGCTCTTGTATTTTGGCTGAAAGGATGGGCGTTCCAGATTCGTACCGCAGGCGTCCAAACTTGCCGTTGGCCATTCGAATCCTGAGCGGGGCCTCCCGTTCTACCACACTGTCCACTTCAGGACCAAACCAGTTTTTGACCACTGAAATCACTTCCTGTCGCTTCAAATCCCGGATGCTCTTGGCCCCGTAACAACACTGCTCGACCAACAAGTCTTTAGCCACTTCATCAATTTCCTCAATCTCGTATTCAGGAAACTGTGACGCTACAAATTTCACTCGCTCGAGATAGCTTTCCACGCCTGCATCCCATTTCTCCAATTTTGCCTTCCCGCTTTTGACAACCTTGGCGAGCTCGTTGGCCGCTCGGTCCAGATTAACATCCAAATTCTCCCTACATTCGATTATCAGATCTCGGTAACGCACGAACGTGCGTTCTACTACGCGCTTCTGTTTTTCATCGTACACGACCTCTACTCCTGACTGAAACTCGGTCGGGAAAAGCTCGTCGAGCCATTCTCGTTCAATGCGCGAGCATAGATTAAGCACGGTATTCACTTCCCCACTCTGCTTTCCGATTTCGTTAATCTCGCAAGCGACAAACAAGTCGGAGTCTCTGGCAGCGCTCTCTCGGGCAAGCATACCGCGCAATCCTCCCGTCATTTCCGCTCGCAATGTCCCTCGATCCAGTCGCTTGCAAACCCGATCCGGAAAACCCGCTAGCAAACACTTAACTATATCCTCTTCCGCTGCCGGGGCGTCTTGTACAAGGGACAAATCCGCGTACTGCGCATTCCTAAAAATCTGCTCCGCCCCCTTCTCCACTTGCCTCGCGGTCTGAGCGTGAATCCCCAGTTCCCTGCAGTAACCGAGACTAAATCCTTTTGCCTTCGCCCCGCTCCAAGCTCTCATCTGAGAAATCAAATCACTATTTGCACAGTCCCCGAGCATTCGGTCCCTTTGGCTCTGAATACTTCGGTCCACATTTCGCAGAAGCACGCCTTTCGATTGAGCGATTGCCGCCGCGAGGGACATTTCCTGGACACAACCGTAATGGTCCGCTGCCAACATCATGGCTCCATATCGTGGATGGAGCGGGAACTCGCTCATTTTACGGCCTTCTCCTGTAAGCCTACCTCGATCGTCCATGGCATTCAGCATAACCAGCAACTCGCGAGCCTCGCACATACGATTTTCAGAGGGTCGTTCGAACCAGGAAAACGAATCCAGGTCCTCTATACCGGTGGCAAGCATGGCGAGAAGCGATTCCGCCAGATCCATCCTCTGGATCTCGGGTTCATCAAATTCGGCACGCTGATAGTGGTCCCGATCCGACCAGAGACGAATGCATTTCCCAGGAGCCGTTCGACCTGCTCGGCCCATTCGTTGATTGGCTGAAGCATGGCTGATCTTCTCAATCCAAAGCGTATTGATTCCCCTTTGCGGATCGTAGCGGGCAATCCTTGCTTGGCCACTGTCAACGACCACTCGAACATCGTCTATGGTGAGCGAGGTTTCCGCTACGTTCGTTGAAACAATCACCTTCCGACGATCACAGGTGTCAATGGCGGCATCCTGATCCTTCGGACTCAGTTCACTGTGCAAGGGAAGCAGCTTGAAATCTGTCGCCGACAATCGCTGCCCCAAGGCTCGAATCGTTCGCCCGATTTCAAAGGCGCCCGGCATGAAAACGAGAATGTGACCTTCCCTTTCATCCTTCACAGCCTTCGCAACCGATCCAGCCGCCAGATCCCAAATGGGAGTCCTGGACTGCGCCAACCGTTCATCAATATGAGACACTTTAACCGGAAATACCCGTCCACTCGATCTCACAACCTCACACGGCTCCAAGTACTCCTGTAGTCGTGCTGAATCCAGGGTAGCGGACATCACGACGATTTTGAGATCTGGCCTTAGACTTCGCTGGAGCATCGTTGCCCGTGCTAAAGTCAAATCCCCGTGCAGGTTTCTTTCGTGAAACTCGTCAAACACAATTCCCGCTACTCCCTTCAACTCCGGATCGTTGATAAAGCGACGCAGCAGGATACCCTCCGTGACAAAGCGAATTCTCGTTTGGCGGGAGCTCACGTTATCGTTGCGTACCTGGTAGCCCACTCGATCTCCCAATCTCTCACCCCTTTCGGACGCGACCCGGCGGGCTAGCATGCGAGCCGCAATCCTTCGTGGCTGCAAAACGATGAGTTCCCCTGCCTCGAGAAATCCCGCTCGGTCTATCATCTGAGGAATCTGAGTCGATTTACCCGAGCCGGTAGGCGCTTCTAGAATAAGGCGTTCATTGTCACGAAACGCCTGCAGAAACTCGACTTCTATCTCCTCGATGGGCAGACTCATTGGGTGAAGTCCAACAAAAGTGTAAAAACACGCTAGCGAAAAATCAGACTTCTTTATTCCAACAAATAGACGATCATGGCCATCAATCCGCTTGCCAATGGGCATCCGAAGCGCCATGCCCATCGCTTTTCACATTTCCGGGACCATCGAAATGAAACAGAACCAAGATATCCGCAACATCGCAATCATCGCTCACGTTGACCATGGCAAGACGACGCTGGTTGACACTCTGTTCCGCCAAAGCGGCACCTTTCGGGATAAT
>JAUHWE010000312.1 GCA_030424825.1 Verrucomicrobiia bacterium | reverse complement strand
TGAATCAACGGAAAAGAGAGGCAGGGTCGAAACTACAATAAAGAAGAGTGAGAGGCTTTTCATGATGCAAGAGATGTTATTCGTTTGCCTAAGAATTTGAACTTGGCAGCTGAAACTAACAAGACAAAGAGAGCATTTGATAAGTCAACGATCGACAGATGCCGCTTTCAACCAGAATAAGTCACTCATAACGTAAGACTTATACCGATTGGTCACAAAAATTACGCCCGTTGTTTGTGATCATTTTGGAAGCCCTTTCTTCAATATAAAAGGCGAACCCTCTCTCATCAACTTAACTTGGATCACTTTTGGAATTCTATTAAGTTCCTGTTCAAACTCAAACATTAGACTCGGATCGAAAACAAAAGCTCGATCTCGACTGCAGGTTGCTTTATCAATCAACAACCTCCAGAAAGTAGCCTAGAAAATAGGCCGTGCTTTACCTCAGAAATCTACCCTATGGCACGACTATATCTTCGCTATCATATTGCTATCTGCGCCCACGCGTTAACAAAACGGTGCAGCCAAAAATTGAATCGTCTACTACTAAGTCCAATCGGACGGCTGGCCCGCAAGAATTTCCTTAAGCGAAAACTGGAATTCATGGTTTTCAACTTACAGGAAGCAATTCCCGGCAAGAACAATTTCGAGTACGACCGAATCATTAGAAGAAGCGTCGATCTCATGTGGGAGATCTTGCTGAGAAATCTGTCGCGAAGAAGCCGGAAGGCCAAACCACGCAAAATCACAAACGAGTCAGCAATCGACTCCATTGTTTCCGGAACGTCAAGAGGCGCCATCGTTGTCACCTCCCACATGGGAGATTGGGAGGATCTGATCCAGTACTTTAAAGAACGCAGCGAATTGGATACCTGCAATCTCTACCGGAAACCGAAATGCGAAAAAATGGTCGGCTTTCTAAGAAAATTCAGAGGAGTCGATCAATACTGCTCCGGATACGGTCTTATCAAACGGTTCAGCAATGCCAACAGGCGAAAGGTCATCGCTTTAATTGGAATAGACCAGAAGCCGCTAAACAAAGGCATCCCCATCAATTTCCTGAATCGTCCCACTCAAATCTCCCCGATCTCCGTACAGATCGCTTTACGATTCAAATTGCCCATCATAATCGCGAAAGCCCTCGTCAAGAACGGGCAAACCGAGATTTGGTTTCGCGAGATTGATATTTCGAATTCCGGCAAATTGACTAAGGAGGACGCCGAGCGCTACGCCCTGCAACGAGTGATGGATGAAGTCGCCCAAGACATCGTCGAAAACCCGGATCAGTGGCTTATGTGGTCACACAACTTCTGGAAGCCAGCACAAAAAGTGATAGATTCAAAAGAACATGTCTACCCGCTGCACGACGAGCTCTTTACCAAAAAAGAAAACATCGCCTAGAAGTCTCTCCGGCTCGCATGGTTATTGGTTAGACTTGCCCCTATTTCTGGATACAATTGAAGATCTACAGAACGCGCACCGTCAATGTTTGCAGTCGCCACCGCCCCTCGTCTTCCGATCCAAATCGGCCCTGACTGGATAGCTTCAGAGTTTCACCCGCCTTCAATACACCAATATCGCTCAGAACGCCACTCTGATCCTTGTCGTCAATATCTGCATCTAGACAGTAAATCGAAAGACGGCCTGCATTGCCTACTTGGTAAAAGCCGCCACAAACGCCATCCCCGGCCATCAGGCCCGCCGAGTCTATAATCACATCCCGGTTGAAAGAGATCAACAGCGCTTCACCCGAATCCACATCGCCAGATTGGCCATGCTCGATTCCCAGTCCCCGCTCGTTCGTATCGAAAGTGGCCCGCATCAGTGCTCCAGAGAGATAGGATCCTCCTAAACTGAGTGTTAGATCTGAGTCCGGAACCGCAATGCTCGCACTCACGGGTCGACCATTGAGGGAATGATCCTTCCTCCAGTCAAACACGATGCGTTGCGACGGAGCAAAGGCTGCCAAGTGGTGCCCGCCCGAATTTCGATGGAGTAATGCCTCCTCGGTCATGTATTCAATCAGCGGTTTCAATTCCTGCCGATCGATTAAGTTTTTCTTTTCCTGCGGGTCATCCGCTAGATTGTAAAGTTCGTAGGGATTGGCCTCTCCTTTTCTCAACAAGGAGGCATCAAAAAACAGCTTCCATTTACCCGGGGTCACCTGTCCCCCAAACCGAGGTGAATCCAAACGCATCGCCACAACTGCCGGATCTCCTTTCGCTTCCTTGTGATCATTGAAGAACAACGGGGGTCGGTCGCGAAGCGATTCGCCACGGAAAGCGTTTAACACGCTAAAACTATCCTCTCCCCCTTTCTCACTCGCTCGATAGTCGGGCATTTTTGCGTCGGCAACTTCTGCAAAGGTGGCATAGAGATCCTGCAGCCCAATCGGTGCCTCGCTGCTGAGTCCGGGGCTCCCTGCATCTCCGTCCCCAACACCGCCAGCCGGCCATGCGACAATGAAGGGTACACGATGGCCCCCTTCGTACACAGAGCCCTTATGGCTACGGAAAGGTCCTGTCGCTATATCGCTGTCGATCTCGGCCCCATTGTCGCTGGTAAATATGACGATTGTGTTCTCGATCAGCTTCTTCCCCGGATTGCGTGGATCTTCATTGGCCTCCAGCCAATCCATCAAGCGTCCGAGAGCGACATCATTCTCGTAGATGTAGTCGTTGCGAGTGCTGGTGGGGCGCCCATCCTTAGTGCGGGCCCCTCCCGCTATGGGAACACCCCCTATTGATGTATCCGGCGTGTGGGGACCATGATTCGAGTTAGCCGGATAGTAGAGAAAAAATGGCTGCCGACGGGACTGAGGGTCGCCCACATGATTCGTCAGGAAACCGATCGCATTGTCGGAATGACGGCTCCCGAGCTCCTCCAGAATGTAAGCGTTAGGCCCAGAAGCCACCAGGCCTTTTTCAGAGCCTGTCGTTCCAACCACGAATCGACCATCAATATGACCCGGCCCTCGGAGACGGGTGATTTTGCCGTCCTTGATAGTCGGGCCAGACGAGGCATGCGAGCGACTGGTATAGCGAGCGATTTCGAAACCGTGATCCAAAGGCGAGGTATGCAACGGCTTGGAGAGATCTGCATCTTCCCAACCTGCCGCCGGAGCGCCATCTGACCGCGTATACCGAAGCCCCACGTGCCATTTACCAAACATCGCCGTTCGATAACCGTTATCCTTGAGCAGGGAGGCAATCGTCGGCCGATCGCTTTCGATCATGGGATCGCCCTGGGACCCAAAAAGCACCCAATGCTTGAGGCGATTTCGCCAAGGATATCGACCTGTCAACAAACCGTATCGCGTGGGCGAACACCGCGATGAAGGCGTATGGGCATCCGTAAATCGCATTCCCATTCTAGCCAATCGTTCCATCTGCGGTGTATGGACTTGGTCCTCATCGACGTTCCCTGTGAAATCCTGGTAGGCGCTCGTATCCCCCATCCCCATATCATCCGCCATCAAAACGATTATATTGGGTCGGCCTGGAACTTGGGCGGAAACATGGGTCATAACTCCGCAAAGAGCTAAGGTAAGAACGAATGCTACAGGGGTTAGGAGCGAATGCTTTTTCATTTCGGAACGAGAATTAGACAGTCTTGTTAATTTCATTATTGGCAACCAAGTGAGGCTTCAATTTTTCCCAGTTGAATTCAACTCCAATTCCTGGGGCTACTGGGACCATCGCTAAACGATCATTTAGGACAAGAGGCCTTATCGTATATTCGTCTATGGGAAAGCTGTGCCTCTCCAGCCAACCTCCATTTTCCTGCGCAGAAACGAGACTCACATGCAGCTCATGCATGCCATGAGAGCAAATGGGAATCCCATATTTTCGAGACGACGCAGCCACTTTAAGCCACCCTGTTATCCCAAGGCAATTGGACGCGTCAGGCTGAATATAAGAGAGATTCGCCTGTTCGAACGCGTATCCAAACTCATGCATCGTGTGCAAGTTCTCGCCCATCGCCAGGGGTACATCCGTCGACTCCGCTATCTTTGAAAACCCCTGGTAGTCGTCAGGAAGCGTGGGCTCTTCAAACCACAAGATGTCAAACTCCTTGAATCGTTGGGCAGCCTCGATGGCTTTGTCCACACTTAGAGAATAATTGGCGTCGACCATGAAAAAGACATCCGGCCCCACCAACTCTCTTACCGCTCGGGCGCGATCGACATCCTCACTCAAATCCGGACGCCCCACTTTGATTTTCACCGCGTTGAAGCCTTCCTCGAGATAGCCCTCAATACTCTTGAGCAATTTAGGAAGCGGAAAATCCAGATCAATCCCACCCGCATACGCCTTGCAGCTCATCCCGGCTCCTCCGGCCACCTGCCAAAGTGGTTTCCCCATTCGTTTGCAACGGGCATCCCACAAGGCGATATCAATCGCGGAAATCGCAAAGGACGCGATACCCCCCCTTCCTACATAGTGAATATGGGACTCGCAAAGCTCGTTTATCGATTCGACTTCCGCGCCATCCCTTCCCAGCAAGTACGGAGCTAAATCATGATCGACCAACCCCTTGACTGCCCATCCTCCTCTTCCTCCCGTGTAAGTGTAACCAGTTCCCTCATACCCATCTTCAAAGCCAATGGTCACCGTTATCAAATCAAAATGCGAATGGCTCCCGTGGGTCGCATCCGTCAGCACTTCGGCCAACGGGACCTTGAACAGTTGAGTATCAATTTTTTCAATTTTGCTCATTTGGAGTTTTCAACGCTCTGAATCAGGACATCCCGCTAAAAGACAAGGGGCCTTTCCTTTGATGCCTGTTTGGCCCGTCACGGGCATGGCGTCAATATTCGATGGATTCGACCCTCATATTAGTCTAATGAGAACTCTCGTAATCCGCAAAAAAGGAATTTTTCGCGTGAATCGAACAGTAGGGCGGGTCGTCGGGGTCATTGACGAGACGATCTACAATAGAAAATTCTAACGATAGATACGTGAATATGGACTTGAATACGACTTATTGAATACCCTTTGAAAAAACGTCCAAAAATCAGGTAGTATGGATTTCTTGCATTGCGCCGTCGTTCGCGCTGACCCTACAAAATATTCGAATTACTGGAAAGCCCCTAAAAGAAACGCCATTGCTTTATCTTTTATTGCAGGTACAAAGGGCACTCGTCTATTCGACTATTATTGCCCCACCCCGATGCCTGAGAAAACCGAAAAGTGGTATTCCTTTGAAAAGGAACGCGAAGGCCGCCTTTTGCATCTACGCTTTCCTCCGAAGACTGACTACCGAGCCATTCAGCCGAAATTACCTCGACTCGTATGGGTTACTTACAAACCAACCGAATTCCCTGATCCCGAGCCATCCTTTGAAGCGTTTCATCGCTCACTCATGCCACTCGATGATCATATCGTCTTCGGTCTTCCTAGTCCCGTCCTCATCGAAACGTTTCGACGCATGCGAACCTACTATAGCTACGCTCCTGAAGATTTTAGCTTTAAGGAGTTGCAAGAATTCACAAAGGCTACATTTCCCAAAGAAGAACTGATTTGGGAATCCAAGCTGGATCCCAATTGGAAATTGCTTCGCAGCTATTCTCAGGAAATCGGATTTCTCGACAGTTAGATCCAACCAATTTTCGGATACGCTCAAGTTTTAAGAAACTTCAATCCCTTTCAAACAATGCTCAAGACGACATCTTCGATTTTACACACTACCCTTTTCACAATTGGACTTTTGCTACTGGTACTTTGTCCTGCCAACGCCTCGAAGGTCGAAAACTCCCGTCCCAACATCGTATTCATCCTCGCTGACGACATGGGCTGGAACGAGGTAGGATTCAACGGAGGCAATCCCGAGCACACACCGCATATCGATCGACTTCGAAGCGAAGGCGTCAGCCTCACTCAGTTTTATAGCCATGCAGTCTGCGCCCCCACCCGAGCAGCTTTTTTAACCGGGCGATATGCGTTTCGGACCTGGAGTGACTGGCGGTCCGAGGATTTCGGAAAACCGAGCTACCTCAAGAAACTGGGTTTGACTTTGGCCACCAACGACCAAGGGGAAAAAACCAGACGCATTCA
>JAUHWE010000311.1 GCA_030424825.1 Verrucomicrobiia bacterium | reverse complement strand
CAGGGTTCCGATCCCCAATGTTTCTGCTCCGCTAAGTATCCAATGTTGCTCGACGTATCTGCTTTTCAAGGCGCCGATTGAGAAGAAGGCGATGCCGGTGAGGGCGCAGGAGGGGCCAAACGGATTGCCGATGATGGAGGGATCCATTAGATCGAGAACGTATGCGACTAGTGGAATGCCACCGATAAGTAGAAAGGCCGTAAAAGTAGCTAGACCCGCTTTCAGGGCAGACGGGTTGTGTCCCGAAACTCCGTGCTCCTCCTGCATCATGGTATCGAGCCAGCGCTTCTTGTCGGATGTAATGACTTTTACGATGTTTTCCAGTGTCTCTCCTTCAAATCCCTTGGCTGCGTAGATTTGTCGGATTTCTTCTTTTTCGCCCATTGGGTTGGATTCGATCTCGGCTTCTTCCTCTCGTCTTGCTTTGCGCTGGGATTGGTTCTCCGCTCGTGTGCCAAGAAAGTTTCCCGCCGCCATCGAAAACCCGTCGGCAAGCAGATTAGCGAGACCGAGTATGATGACTATGCCGCTACTGAGCCCTGCACCCGTCACGGAAGAGACCACAGCAAACGTAGTTACGGCTCCATCAATCGCTCCGTAGATGGAGTCCTTGAGATAGTCCTGTGAGAAGTTGGATTCGATCCGCTTTCGTATGGCTTCAGGTGTGTGTTCCGCTTCGTAGTCGGCGTGGTGGCCCATGGATCCGATTTCAGCAGTCGAGAATCTATTGTCAATCTCGCCAAATGCTAATTTCCAGACCGAGTTCGCGTTGATCCGCTCAAACCGGCTAGAATGGGAGGGGGTCAAGGCGGATGCGACGCCGCTTTTCTAGTATGCTTTCGCTTCAAGAAATCTGAATGTGGAGTTTGCTTCTCGCGCCTAGCTAATAAGAAGCAGGCGAGGGGGTTGGCCGGGCAAGGTTGTGGGTGCACGATGAATACAGGGCAGCGCTGGATTCCCTGGATAGTCCGTGGCGATGCGCCAAATATTTCCGAGACCGAAGGAGTAAAGAATCGCGTCCGAAATTGGGAGGTAGTGCAGGTCAAAGTAGTTTTCCTTCAAGAACTGGATGAATCCATCATCTTCCTGCTTCCCATAAAGCTCGAGGAGCTTCGCCCGTGTTTCCGGGATGTCCACGCGTCGAACCGCCTCATGATTGGCCAGCCCTTCGGAAGCGGCGAGATTGTAGCTGCAAAGAAATGTGTCTGCTTTGACTGTCGCGGTGTCCACGTGAAACGAATAGACATCGGTGGGTACCGGCCCGGGGGCGCTGTCCTTGGGATAGGAGGGAATGCAATCTAAGATTGGGTCTAATCCGTATTCGCGGAGCAATTGCTGGTCCTGGATGAGGATATCTCGAGCCGCTTGACCCATTGCGCTGAGAGGAAGATCAAGGAGGTCAGTTTTCTCAACTGTAACGATTTCATCGAAACCGCTCAAGCAATCCGCGATTTCGTCAAAATTGCCCGAGAGGTTTCGCTGCCAGCACAGGGCATTAGTGGTGCTATCCAGTGGGGTAGTGACGAGCTCCTCGAATGTATTCACGATTTTGGTGCAAGAATGCCTTGCGAGCGGATCGTGTTGGGAGGCGTCTGGATTCATAAGGGATTTGCGGAAAAGCCTGGTGGGGCGTGAATGTCTCCTGCTGCCAATCTGATTTTACAATCCTTCAGTCAATCCCATAAGGCGAAATGGATTTAAGGAAACCTGGATATCTGGCCTGAATTCGAGTAATACCCGATGTTGACGCAGTCGCAGTGAAATCCTATTCGTATTGCATTTCCACAGGATTAAACCTACGAAATTATGTCAAACTCATCTTTAAGTAAGCTCGCACTAGATTTAAGTACAGCGTTTCCTGCCAGTCCACGAGAGACATTAGGTGGTTACGTAATTGCCAAGCGAACCCTTGACAAGTGTCGGGCAGCGTTAGCCGGGACCAATGGGGAATACCACTTTGATTGTCCGCTGGACAATTTCTTCCTCAGTTTCGTCGAGATTAGCGCGGAGTCCTTCAGGGAGCAAGTGGCCACAGGCGCGGACGATGACGAAATGGGGCGATGGATTGAAGCGAATGCCAAGCCGCGTGAAAAGCGTGAGATTGTTGCTTGGAACAATGTGATGCGCTGCAAGCGGCTTTGCGATATGCCGATTGAGCTTCAGGAGTTTCTAGAGGGCTACATTCCGCAGTATATTCCGGCCGGCAAAATTGTGCGGGTTTGGTTTGATGTCTACGATATCGAAGAAGGTCGGATCTAGCGGGTTTGATCGCAATTG
This sequence comes from Verrucomicrobiia bacterium, assembly GCA_030424825.1. Lineage (GTDB taxonomy): Bacteria > Verrucomicrobiota > Verrucomicrobiia > Opitutales > Opitutaceae > Pelagisphaera. Next base: position 3,780 of record JAUHWE010000311.1, on the reverse strand, counting down.
CGTTTGTGTAGCTATGGCGCCCGTCTGAGATTTGAGCTTTTTGGTAGGTAATTTATTCATCGAGACGGCAAGTTGAGTAATTAGACCGTATTCATTTGAAAGTCCAGTGGGTTCTGAGGACGCAGCCCTTGTGGGAGAACTTCAAAAATTGGGTGAATTGTCGTGTTTACTGGGAACTGCTAAGAATTGAGCTTGCTCCTGTCGTTCGCTCGGACAGTTATTCATCTATCCATTACGAAAATAGAAATGCATAAATTCGACACGTTTCTAGTTTGTTTAGATCTGTCGAATAAAGATCGGCAGGTGCTTTCGCATGCATCGGTTTTGGTTAAGTCCCTCCAGCCCACTAAACTAGTCTTTTTCCATTCCTTGCATAAAGACGAGGAAGATGAAAGGGTTAAGGATTCCTCTGATGAAGCGCTGTCTAAGCTTAGCAACCGAATTGCGGATTGGTTTGAATCCGACGTGTCACTAGAAACCGAATACTTCGTTTGTGACGGTCCACCCATTCGGGAAATTATCAGTTTTGCAACGGCGTCGAAAGTGGATCTCGTATTGTGTGGCAAATCCACCCGCAAGCACCATCACGATTTGCTTCCCCACAAGATCGCCCGAAGAGCGCCTTGTTCGGTTTTGCTTCTACCTCATGATAGTCACGTGAGTTTTAGTCGCATTTTGGTCGCTGCAGACCGGTCCGAGCATTCGCGCCAAGCCCTTTGCGTGGCCTCTCGAATTTCCGATCGGAACGACGACGCCAAGGTCATACTCGTAGAGGCGATCGATATGCCCTATGGTTCGCAAATGTCGATTGGAGCGAACCGGTTCGTCGACCTCCGGAAGAGCGCTACGGAACAACTTCGAAAATTTGCCCGAGCCTCGGAAATGGATGAGGTGAGGTTTGATGTCGTGATTGCTTCTAACCTAAAGGCATCTACGGCCATTCTTGAGGTGGCCCGTAAGCGGAGCGCCACCATGATCGTGATGGGGAGCAAAGGTAAAGGCGCAGTTGCCGCAACAATCCTAGGCAGCACTGTCGAGAACGTGGCGAAAGGGACTGATATTCCGCTACTGATTGTGAAATCTGTAAAGCGAGTGAACTAGACGACAAGTCAGGTTTCAGGCGTTTGCTTTGCGGTGCCATATTTTTGCCTGGTTAAGGCATTGAAACGAAAGCGTTCCAAAGGGCTGCATGGATTCTTCCAAACGTTATTACCGAAGTGCAGAGATCTCAGAGAGTGTCCCATAAGTTGGTTCTTTTTTAGGAGCGTCGCTTGAATTATTAGTCAGTCTCTCAGACTTTCAGGTATGGTTGACGGGTTCGCCTTTAGCACTCGAGGTTGGGCTAAAGGGGCCAGAATATCGGTAGTGCGATCATCGAGATAATGAATACGACAATCGCTAGTGGCGCCCCGACTTTGATGTAGTCCACAAAACGGTATCCGCCTGGTCCCATTACGAGTATGTTGGCGGGGTGGGATATGGGACTGGTGAAACTGGCAGAGGCTGCGAGGGCGATGGCCATCATGCCGGTTTGAGGAGATATTCCCAAGTCAGCGCAAGATTTTAGGACGATTGGAGCCATGAGGACTACCAAGGCGGAAGTGGGGATGATCGTGGTGGCGATAGCGGTAATGATGTAGAGGCTTGCGATCATGATCCAAGGACCATGATCCCCAACGGTTGACATGATCCCCGTAGCAAGGAGCTCGGCGGCCCCCGTTTTTTCGATGGCAACTCCGAGCGGGAGCATGCCAGCTATAAGAAAGACGGACTTCCACTCGATGGCTAGGTAGGCTTCCTCCATCTTCAGGCAACCGCAAAGAACCATCAGTGCGGCTCCGGTAACCGCTGTGATAGCGATTGGATACCAGCCTAAGAAGACGGGAATCAAAACGGCGACCATGATGCCAGTGGCGAGTATCGACTTGCGGGTCTGGTAGGTCTTGGTCTCAGCGTGGGACAGGAAAATGAAGTCGGGATCCTTTTCGAGGAGACTGAGTTTCTCTTTGGGTCCCATGAGGAGAAAACTGTCTCCGAATTGTAGTTGCTTGTTGCCGAGATGGGCCCGGTAGGAACTGTCTGCCTTCTGTACGCCCAAGATTTGCAGCCCATACTTTTCGCTGAATTGCATGTCCGCTAAGGACTGGCCGACGATCTTGGACTTGGGGGAAAGGGTGGCCTCGGCCAGACCAACCTCCTTGGAATGGAGGATACCGGTTTCTTCCTTGTCGGGAAACTGTATTTCGAGTTCTTGCAGGCTGCGGATGAGCAGCAGATCCTCGCGGCGCCCATGTAGTGTTAGCCGGTCTTGAGCTTGAAGCACCTCATCGGGGCCAGGAAGAAGAGTCTCTGCACCCTGTCTTAGAATTTTAATGACATGCAGGTCGAATCCAAGGCGAAGCTGACTGTCTTTTATGGCTTTGCCGGCGAGCCAGGAATCGGCTGGGATGGAAATTTCAAAAAGTCGTTCCGTAATGCTTGTGTAACGGTCGATTTCCTCTTTCGACGCCAATTTGAAGTTGGAAAAATTGGGATCTTCCATTAGCCGGTCGGCGTTGGAGGCTTTGCATTGAACGAGAATCTTGTCCCCGGCGTGTAGGATCTCTTGTGCTAGTTGCCTGTGTTTGAAGTCCCCTTTGTGACGGATGAGAATAATGCTGGCATTGAATTGATTGCGAAAATTCGCGCCTTGGACGGAGTTCCCTACGAGAGACGAATCGGGAGCGATCGTAAGCTCCACTACGGACACTTCTGGGGACAGCAGGGTCGAGGCGCTGGGAGAAGCGTCGTCGGGAATCAGCTTTTGCCACCCTTGCAACTCAGCCAGACGTTCCGCTTGTCCCTGGGTCATGAGGCGGTCCCCACCTTGGAGCTGGAAATTGGGATCTGGTGTGAAAATCGTCTCACCATTCCGCTGAAGGGCGATGACCCGGAATCCAAGGGCTTTTCCCAGTTGGCTTTCGATGAGGCTTTTCCCGGCCAGCACGGAGTGTTCGCCGAGTTTTAGAAAAAAGGTACGTTCGCCGAGTTCGTATTGGCTAAACAAGGACTCGACTCCTTGTTGGCCTGACGACGAGATGGATTTGCCATAGTCTGGCAAAATGAGGCGGGATGCGAAAGCGACAAAGGCAATTCCTCCGACCATAACGGCTGCGCCGATGGGAGTGAAGTCGAATAGTCCAAAGGGCTCCAGTCCATTTTGCTTGAGGGCGTCACTGATGAGAAGATTTGGCGGCGTTCCGATCAGTGTGGTCAGGCCTCCCAGCAGAGATCCGTAGGCCAAGGGTATTAGAAGTTTTGAAGGACTAGTGTTGGTTTCTCGAGCGACTTTTAAAACAACGGGAAGCATCAACGCGGCCACGCCAATGTTGTTCATGACGGCTGAGAGGGAGCCCGAAGTAAGCATGATGATGTAGGACGTAGCGTCCTATAATGTTGGCGACACCGGTATTGGCCAGTCCTTCACTGAGTATGAACATTGCCCAAACGGTAATGACGGCGGGGTTGCTGAATCCGGAAATCGCTTCGGAGGGTTCGAGCACTCCCGTTAAAGCAAGTGAGACGAGCACTAGGAGCGCGGTAACGTCCATTCGGACTTTCTCGGTTATGAAGAGAATGAGGGCGACGAGAAGGATCGAAAGGACAATAGCAATATCAACGGTCATAGTGGGGGTGACTATTCCTGGAATTGAATTCGAAAATCTTAATTAAGGCAAAGTGGAAATCGGTATTTGAGTTTGTCTGTGTTTTATCGCTGGGGGTGGGGCTTGGCCGGGAATA
>JAUHWE010000310.1 GCA_030424825.1 Verrucomicrobiia bacterium | reverse complement strand
AGAGCCCTACATCGGTAACAAAGGCTATTTTCCGAATCGGACACCGCGAGCGACCTATGCGGCGATGGTTTCCTACTTGGATGAGCAAGTAGGGGAGATTGTGGCTGAACTGAAAAAGCTCGGACTTTATGAAAACACGCTGATACTTTTCTCCAGCGACAATGGTCCGACCTATAATGGTGGCAGTGATTCTGCCTTTTTTGACAGTGCGGCGCCATTCAAAAGCGAATACGGTTGGGCCAAAGGATTCTCGACGGAAGGGGGCATTCGAGTTCCGATGATTGCCAGTTGGGAAGGCACTATCCAAGGAGGGCGAACATCCCAGCATGTCTCTGCTTTTTGGGATGTGTTGCCCACGCTGTGCGAGCTTTCCGGTGCTTCGATCCCTTCGGATGTAGATGGACTCAGTTTTGTCCCGACCCTTCTCGGGAAGCCCCAAACCCCTCACGAGTTTCTGTATTGGGAATTTCCTGCTTATGAAGGACAACAGGCGGTTCGCATGGGAGACTGGAAAGCCCTGAGAAAACGAATTTTCAAGGGGAATATGGATCTAGAACTGTATAATCTAAAAACCGATCCTAGAGAGCAGTTAGACGTTTCTAAAGAGAATCCAGATGTAGTGGCGAAGATTGAAGCGATTATGAGACGCGAGCACACGCCAGCGGAATTGGAGCGTTTCAAGATCAAGCAGCTGGGTGATTAAAGGATTGCCTGACGAGTAGAGCCGGTTTCCCTAGCCCGATCTAAAAGATGCCACAGAAAATAGTCTTTTGAGAATGAGTCGCTCTATTCGTTTTCAGAATCTTTCCGCTTCCTAAAGAAACTGTAGTTCATTAGGTAGGACAATCCTAACAGGGTTCCCGCTTGGCGAAGCGCTCTCATCGAACCCACTGCTTGCCGGATGGAGGACGACTTTGGTTCGTCGATCGTAAAGAGTATTGATACGGTTAGTAATATCAAAGAGTGATGAATGGCCGCAAATGTGTGAAAAATTCCTATAGTGTCATTGCTTCGAGCCTGTACCCATTCGATAGCGAATCCTCCCGCAATGGGAGAGAGAGCCCCTGCGAGTGAGGTTACTGCCAGATTCAAGCTAATCGCCGCCGTTTTCGCTTCCCGAGGAACGAGTTTCAGAATCATGGCGAAAGACCCGAAAAGGAAGGCCGACCCGAAGATCCCACCAGAGGCGAAAATAAGGTAGACCAGCCATTTGGATTCTGGAGTAGTCCAGAAAAACAGGTAGCCATTTATCATCCAGCAGGAGAGGGCGATTATCAGACTAGGACGGCAACCATGCTGGTCGATCAGCCTGCCCCAAAGCGGCATGGAAAGCGCCCCTGTTATCGTGGCAATGGTAACGGCGTAACCGACTTCGTTGGGAGCCATCTCTAGAGACTTAAGCAGGAAAACCGGAAAAAATGGCCCCATGAAGTTGGCGGTCAGTCCAAAGGCCGCTCCAAACATGATAAAGCGGAAGAGGGACTTGTGCTTCACGATGATCTTGAACTTCGATAGAAGCGTTCCTTCGCGGTCCAGTGACGCCTCCTCGGGAGAATAGATGCTTTGCTGAAGATAGATAGAGTAGGCCCGTAGCAGAATGCCGATGGCAATGATCCACTGAAAGGCTCGTGTGAGGTCTGCTTGGCTGAAGGCCTGGATCGTCTGGCTGGCGGAGAGGAGAAAGACGACCGTTCCGCATTGGAGGATCCGATTTCGCCTTCCGAGGTATTTCCCGCGTGAACGCATGGGCAGCCATTCCTGGATCCAGGAAGCCCAGCTGATATTGATAATGGCAAAGGCAAAGCTGGAAGCTCCGAATAAGGAAATCATGAATACAACCGCAGGCCAACTGCCATCGTGCGGGATGTAAGGGAGGGCTGCGGCGAGAGTGGCCCAGCATAGCAGATGCACCCAGGAGAAGGCGAGACAGATGCCCTTTTGGGAGAGGCGCCGTGTCATTGCCGGAATCGCAAAAAGCTGCAGAATGTTGCACCAAGCTGGAAGCGAAGCAATGATGCCGTAGCTGCCCTCAGAAATATTCAGCAAATCCGTGGCCAGGCTAGCGACGAGAAAATTGCCCGGCATTGTCATGAAGACGAGCGGCATGGCGACCACCCCCTCGATGATCGAGAGCCGCATATTGCTTCGCAACTTGGATGGAGAGTCTACTGGAGAAGGCATTGAGAATTGTTGAACTTGATAATGTCCTTCGGTGTAGATGCGAATGAGGGCAAGTATTAAATCGGACGGTTTTGCGAGATGACCGGTGAGTAGATTCTGTACTGGCAAGGCGGCGTTGCTGAAGGGCACGACTCGATGCTTCTAGATGAAACGACCGAGAGACATGGTTGCTTGTAAATTATAGGATAATCGGTAGCACTCAAAGTCATGACTTCTCGATTTTTAATCAGAATCCACTTCGTGCTACTTTTGCTAGTTGCTTCCGTCGCCACAGTCTCAGCCAAGCCAAATGTTCTGTTCATCATGACGGATGACTTGAACTGTGATCTCGGCAGCTATGGGCATCCGTTAGTTCAGTCGCCAAATATCGATCGTCTTGCGGACGAGGGGGTCCTTTTTGAAAACGCGTACTGCAACTACCCTATTTGCGGTCCTTCAAGGGCGAGCTTCATGACAGGTTTGTATCCAGAGCAGAATGGGGTGACCGTTTTGCGACGGATGTTTCGCAACTACATTCCCGACGCGGTAACGATGTCGCAGCACTTCATGGCGAATGGGTATACGGCAGCTCGAGTTGGGAAAATCTACCACTACGATAATCCGAAAGGCATTGGGACGGATGGGCACGATGATCCTGCTTCGTGGAACACGAAGATTAGCCCACGAGGTCGGGATAAGGAAGAGGAGGACAAGATCTTTTCCCTGCGCCCCGGAAGTTTCGGGGCGACTTTGAGCTGGCTTGCGGCAGAGGGAGAGGACGAGGAGCAGACGGATGGAATCGTGGCGACTGAATCGATTCGGCTGTTACGCGAGTATGCCGAATCGGAAATGCCCTTCTTCCTCGCGGTGGGGTTCTACAAACCTCACACTCCTTATGTGGCCCCGAAGAAATATTTTGATCTGTATGATCCGAACCAAATCACTGTGCCGGAGATTCCCGAGGGGTATTGGGATACCCTTCCCGAACCCTCCCGGAAATCGGTTACCGCTTTCAAAAACCAAATTGACCTGCCAGAGGAAACCGCCCGCAAGGCCATCCATGCCTACTACGCTACAATTTCTTTCGTAGATGCCCAAATCGGTCGCGTGGTAAACGCCCTCGAAGATCTTGGCCTAAAGGAGAACACTATCGTGCTTTTCAGTTCAGATCATGGCTACCACATGGGAGAACATGGTCACTACCAAAAAAATACCTTGTTTGAAAATGCGGATCGAGTGCCGTTAATCCTATCGGGTCCAGGAATATCGCAATCGGGCAAACGGGCCCAGGGGTTTGTTGAGATGGTCGATTTCTATCGGACTTTGAGCGACCTGGCGGACTTGTCGCCACCACCCGTGTATGTGAAGGGAATAAGTCAAAAGCCCGTGCTTCGCAATGTTTCGAATCCCGTTCGGTCTAATGCATTCACACAGTTGATAAATGGATACACTCTGAGGACACAGAATTTTCGAGTTACTCAATGGAAGAATGGTGCGCCGGACAATTTGGAACTGTATGATCGCCGAAAGGATCCAGATGAGATGGTAAACGTCGCTCGGAATCCGGAGTACGAGCAGGAGCTTGAATACTTGCTCAATGCGCTGGAGAGCCGGATTGTAGATGCGACCGCTCGACCGATTGGGCTCGCCTTCACTCCTCCCGATCCTAGCGATAAGGGTGTCCAGAAGACCTACGACTAAAAACGGGGTAAGCAAGGATCCCGCTTTAAACCGTAGAGCTTGCCGCTCGTATTGTGGTCATCAGGGATCAACGATAAGAAGCCGGAAGTAAGTCGCTTCGCTGGACGAATCAGATAGGTAGATATTGGTAGTGCCTGCTTGACCTGGGATCAATTCAATACTGGAAGTTCCACTGGGACTGGATTGCCAAGGATAGGGCGACCATGAGTCGGGGAGTAGCGTATTGGAGGACTGCAATTGGTAGGTCTTGCCCGCTTCACTTTGGAAGCCAAGGATTAGGCGGGACGGGTCTCCCCCGAGAGGGGCAATCGAGTCGATCGAAAAGGCAATGCTCCCGTCTCCGCTCGCGGCTGCCATCGCAGAATAAGCGGAATCCAGGCCTTCGATTGAAGAAGTAGCGACGATTCGATAGACGTAGTTAACGAATGGATCCAGGCCGGTATCCAAGAAGGTATCGGCGTTCTGGTCGAGAGTCGCGACCGACTGCCAATCAGAGCTTCGAAACGCTCGCCGTTCGATTCGAAAGCCGGTTTCGTCCTGGGCGTTGTCGTCCCAAGATAGGTTCACGGTTCCAGAGTATTTCCGTGCAGCTGCGAGATTTGAGGGAGCTGCCGGCAGGGTGAGCCGATTAACCATGTCGATATTGTCGCCAGATGTGTAGATATACTGGAGGGCAGTTCCGTCCTCGTAGACGGCAAGCACGAGTCGACCGGCCGGGTCGTACTTGTAAGAGCGACCGAACAGCGATGCTGGAATTAGCAGTACTGAAAGCAGAGCGAGCAAATAGGGAATGTGGGATGCGATTCTCATAGCTCAGAAATTGAAGAGGTTGTAATTGGGCGACGCTATAATGCGTTCTCCCGCTATTTCGTGGGCCTCGAGGTAGAGGCTGAAATTGCGGTAGGCACCTTGAATATTCTCTTTGTCGGGACGTCCGCCACGAGCATGTCGTATCCAAACATCTATGGCACCGAGACCTTTGCCAGTGCCTGTTCGTCCAATGGAGCCGGTACCGCCTGGATTGAGAGAGGAGGAGCGGGTGTTAATCGCGTCATTGAAGGCGTTGTCTGCCTGGCTGCCGATTGTACCAACGACGATTTTGGTGAGCACTTGTTTTCCGGTTTTACGAGCGCTCCGCTTGACGAGTTGGCTGAGGCTTCGGACCGCTTTGCGTCGCGCGAACTTAGTGGATTTTGAAAACGCTTTGCCCGCTCCCTGACCGAGGGCTCCCGAAGCCCCTCCAATAGTCGTTTCGATGGCGAGTTCGACAGGATCGACCTTTTGGCCGGTCAGTCCAGCATATACAAGATTCTCCGTGGCCGCCCCGGCCGCTCCACCGATAATAGCGCCGCCAACCCCGCCGGTGCCGGCAATGATCGCTCCAGAAACCGCGCCACCTATGGCCGCGGCCCCATAGCGTTCCGCCTCGGTGTTTAGCTGTCCGTCGTCTGCGATATCCTCTATGAGCACGATGGTTGTATTAACGGCGGCACCGACAACGGCACCCACTGCAATCCACCAAAGTTCTCCCTCGGGGTCGACGCGGTTGATTGGGTTTCCTCCGGCGAATCCGAAGTAGTTGAGTGTCGATAAGTCTGAGATATTACCGACGAAGGCGTCGCGTTGGAGAAACTGACGCAAGGTAGGCGAGTACCAGCGAAAACGCATGTTGACGATATTTTCAGGAGAGGTTGGGCAACCGAAAAGGCCATTGTAGAGAAAAATAGTATCTGTATCTCCAGTACGGGAGGCGATTGCTCCGTAGGGGTCGTAGGAAACACGGCCGATTATGTTGCCGGAGGCGTCGGAGAGGGCGACCAAGCTCCCACGATAGTCATGGTGATAAACCCTGAGTTCGCCCTCAACCTCTTCATAAAGAAGTCCGATTCCGTAGACGTAGAGAGTGTCGATGGTCTCGCTGCCATCGGATTCCGATTTGGAAATAATCTGATTGAGCGATCCGGCGGGCTTGATGGTGAAATTGGCGATTCTTCCTTCGTTTTCGCGTGACTGCCAGCCGACCAGCTGGTCTTCATTGTCGTAGAAATATCGATACTTGTCGGTCCGTTCCATGCGTACGCGGGCGGTGTATCGAAGTTCTCCGAGACCAGGGGCGTAGGTGACATTTCCGGGCTTGTCTCGGACGACGGATCCTCCATTGAATCCGAGGCGTTTCCAGGTGGAGTCGTAACCGTAATCGACC
>JAUHWE010000309.1 GCA_030424825.1 Verrucomicrobiia bacterium | reverse complement strand
ATCATTTGGTTGACGAACGGGTGGTGTCACGCATGCCGGAGTCCCTTGGCTTTTCCGATGCGGCGGCGCTTCCGCTCACCTCTATCACGGCTTGGGAGATGCTCTTTGACCGGTTCAAGATTAATGCCGACTCTCAAGGCACCCTGCTGGTGATCGGCGGTGCAGGCGGTGTAGGATCAATTATGATACAGTTGGCAAAGAAGCTGACTCAGCTCAATGTGGTCGTGACAGCGTCCCGTCCCGATACGATTGCCTGGGTCAAGAAAATGGGAGCCGATGCGGTGATCAATCACAGAAATCCATTGAGCGAAGAATTGCTACGGACAGAGTTTGAAAGCGCGGACTACGTTGCCAGTCTTACTCAAACAGGCCAGCACTTAGCAGAAATTGAAAAGCTGCTCGCGCCTCAAGGTCACATGGGCGTGATCGATGACCCAGAGACGCTGGATATCAAACCATTCAAAACAAAGAGCATCAGTATCCACTGGGAACTGATGTTTACGCGGCACCTCTTTCAAACGCCTGACCTGATCGAACAGCACAAGCTGCTGGCGAAAGTGGCCCAAGGCGTGGATCAGGGCCTGTTCGTAACGACTAAGCAGAGGGATCTCGGAGTCATTAACGCGGAGAACCTGATTAAGGCACATGCGCTGCAAGAGTCAGGTACGGCGATTGGAAAAACGGTTCTGACAGGATTCGGAGACTAGCGAATTTGTTACGCCAATGTTGTTAAGCGGAATTTGGGGTGGTATGAAACTACTCCTAATATTGCTTTTCATGATTTCCTCATTCCTGCCTTTATTAATCTTCGGGGGTGTTCTGCTTTCACTGAGCAGTGCTAGGGACCGGTGGTGTGCTGGGTTGACGCTTCTCATGCCCTTATTTTAGGTTGAAGTATGAAAAGCTCACTCGTTTTCCTTACCCTAATCACACTCGTCTCTCTCGTCCATGGACAGCCTTACCCCAACCCTTATCGAGCAGTAGACGATTGGGCTAAGCTTCCGGATGGCAGAGTGATGGGAGCAGTTGGGGATGTACAGGTTGACCCGGATGGGGTCCATATCTGGGCAGTTATCCGATGTGACGCCACCGAACCCGAACGGTTTGGTAACGAGTGTCTCGATTCCGATCTGGATCCTATACTAAAATTCGATGCGGAGGGGAATGTCGTGCAGAGTTTTGGCGGAGGGATGTTTATCTGGCCGCATGGGATTTTCATCGATGAAGACAGCAATGTTTGGGTGACGGATGCGGTCCGACCGGATCGGACTCCTGAGGGGACGCGGGGTCATAAAGTCGTGAAGTTTAGCGCGTCTGGCGAGATTTTGATGACTCTGGGCGTCCCGGGCCAAGCAGGGAAGGGGGATTACCAATTTAACGCCCCCGCTGACATTGTCATTGGGAACGATGGGGATATCTTTATTGCGGACGGGCATAACCCGGATGGCAACAATCGAGTGATGGTGTATTCAAAGAATGGAACCTATCTCAGGGAATGGGGGACGAGTGGCTATGGACCGGGAGAGTTTCACGCACTGCATGCGCTGGCGATCGACAAGCGGGGACGTCTCTTCGTGGCAGATCGATTCAACAATCGGCTGCAGATCTTCGAGCAGGATGGGACCTTTGTTGCCCAATGGACTCAGTTTGGGAGGCCCAGTGGGGTGTTCTTTGATGAACACGATAAAATCTATGTTTCCGATTCCGAGTCGGACGATGTGCAGAATCCCGGTTGGGAAATGGGCATCCGTATTGGTGATGCTCTTTCGGGATGGGTCGACTATTTCATCATGCTTCCAACCGGAGACCCGCGATTTACTCGGGGCAATGGAGCGGAGTTTGTCACTGCCGATGCGGCAGGAAACCTATACGGCGGCGAACCTAGCACTCGGAAGTTACAGAAGTATGTTCGAGTGAGACCGTAGGGCTAATGAGCTCTTTGGTGTTTTGAGGACGTTGGTAAAAAAGCTGCCCTCAAGCTTTGAGCCCGAGTCCGATCGACTTGCAGTAGCGAATGCTTTCTTCAATTTCACGTTTCTGGTACTCTTGGGTCGCGAGATCCTTGTTATGATCGGCACGGTCGGCGTTGGGTCCCACTGGCGCTTTCCACGGTTCGCGAGGTGTGCCTTGGCGGGCCCACTTGAGGTAGCGGGCCAAGGAGGAGGCTTTCATATCCGGAAAAAGGTCCATAAACCCTTCCTCCAAGAAGGGAATCTCACGATTGAATCCGGAAATAGTTTCTATATGTACGGGAACGTTCGGACAAAGCGCTTTGAAACGCTCGAAGTACGTTACCCAATCCACGTTGCCTTCACCCATGGCCGTCCACTGGACAGTGGTTCCGTTTTCTGAGGTCCAGATGGCGGAGTCCCGCAGACTGGTAGTGACGGCGTAGGGCCCCATTATCTCCAAATTCTCTAAAGGGTCTTCGAGGGTCCAGGAGGCATTGCCGGCGTCCAGGTTGGCCCCCATGTAGGAGGGGCCTCCCGCTTCTTCGATCAATGTCACGACTTCGTGGGCCTGCATGTCACCCGCATGGTTTTCAACGGCGATCTTAATGCCCGCATCCATTGCTTGGGTACGACAGGCGCGACAAACTTTGGCGGTGTCTTGGATGCGTGCCATGATGCCGCCTTCTGTTCCCCGATCGTCACGGTTCCCAAGGATGACCCTAACAACGGGAGATCCAGTCGCTTCGGCGACTCGAATGGACAGGCGCAAGTGTTCTTCCGCCGTTCCCCACTTATCCTTGAAGGTAGTCGAGGTTGGACAGATGCTCCAGGTGCCGATATGGATGTCGATTCCCAGGTCATCCGCTTTCTTGCGGACATCGCGCAGATAGGGCATATCGAGGCTCTTGAAATGGTCGAGGTCCGACATGAATAGCGAGTCAATTCCTAGCTTTTCTGAAAACTTCAAGTGGTCTTCCACCATCCAGTTCATGGCGCGAACCGCGAAATTGTCGTAGCCGAGCTTGACACCTGCTTTCTTGTGATGGGCAGCGAAGGTGGAAAGTGGGGTTGCGGCGACTGCTAATCCGCCAGCGGCTAGGGTTTTCAGAAAGTTGCGGCGGGGGGTAGGATGGGTTGGTTGCATTGTTGGCATAACGTAATTCAATTGATTGGGAATTTTAATTGGTTGTTGGTAACGGCGATTACCGCAACCTTTTCCTGAAAATGCACTACTAATTTCAGGTGTAAGGGCGCCGCTTGCGCTGTGCTGTAATTGATGATCAGGCACCGCGGCACAGCACGAGCGCTGGCCCTACCGGAAAATGTGCAGCCTTTGTGGCTTTTTCTCAGAGAGTGTCCCATAAGTCGATTTCACTCATTGATCGAAAGTGTAGGGCGGGGTCGTCGGAGACCCCGACCTGTCGGTGGTTGACCCGCCAATTGGGATGAATGTCGCCTCGGCGAGACGACCTACAAGATAATGGTCAGGAGAATATCTGCCCATATGGTGCTTCGATTGAGACTCATGGGACACTCTCTCAGTGATTCTATGGGTGCTCGTAGATCGCCGCTACCCTTGGTCGCCGACCGATTTGGATGCGATTTAGTTTCTTGGCAAGTTTGATGGGGTCAGTGTAGATTATTCAGATGAGAAATTTCCTCCCGCTTTTAGCGTCGCTTCTTGCCATCGGCAGTATTTGTTCAGCGGCTACTCGGCCGAACATCGTCTACATAATGACGGATGACCATGCGACGCAAATGATGTCGGCCTACAACACCCTAAGAGCTTCCACTCCGAATTTGGACCGGATCGGGGAAGAAGGGATTGTTTTCCGCAATAGCTTTTGTACCAACTCGCTTTGCGCTCCCGCTCGGGCGACCTTGCTTACCGGCAAGTACAGTCATAAGAATGGGCAACTGGGCAACCGTGACATTTTTGACGGGAGCCAACAGACCTTTCCAAAGCTGCTGCAAGAGGCGGGGTACCAAACCGCGATGATTGGGAAGTGGCACTTGAAAAGCGATCCTACGGGATTCGACTATTGGAATATCCTGCCTGGTCAAGGGGTCTATGTGAACCCGGTGCTAATCGAAATGGGAGAGCGCAAAACCCACGAAGGCTATGTGACGGATATCATTACGGACTTCGCCATCGATTGGGTAAAAGGTCGAGATCCGGAGAAGCCCTTTATGCTCTGCTATCACCACAAGGCGCCGCATGCTCAGTGGGTGCCTTCAGCGGAACACGATTCCCTCTGGGAAGAGGAGGAAATACTGTATCCAGAGAACTATAACGATGACGAATCAGGGAGAGCCCAGTCGGTTCAAGATGCGACCAATCAGCTTGTGCCAGACATGATGAATCGATGGCGGGCCTTTGGAGCCGCCATGAATAAGGAGGATCCGGGAGACCGTCAGGGCCAGGAGCTCAAGGACTGGCTTTACCAGCAATATGTGAAAGACTACATGCGGGTGATGGTCTCTGTAGACGAGAACGTTGGCCGTTTCATGGACTTTCTCAAAGAGGCAGGTTTGGACGAAGATACAGTAGTCATTTACACAGCTGATAATGGGATGTTCATCGGGGATCACGGTCGATTCGACAAACGCTTGATGGATGAAGAATCGTTGCGGATTCCTTTAGTGATTCGATATCCCAAAGAAATTAAGGCAGGAAGTGTGACCGACTTGTATTCGCTCAATGTGGATTACGCTCCTACTATTCTGGACTTGGCTGGAGTCGCGATTCCGAAAGATATGCAAGGAAGAAGTCTGAGGCCCATTCTCAGAGGGGAGATGCCTCGTGGTTGGAGGACAAGCTTGTATTATCACTATTACGAACACCCGGATTTCCAGTTCCAAGACGTGCCACCCCATTATGGCATACGAACGGATCGGTATAAGCTGATCCATTACTATCCGACTGAAAAGGTTGAGGCGTCCGGCTGGGAGTTGCTGGATTTGAAAACGGATCCGCAGGAATTGAAGAACCAGTATCGCAACCCGCAATACCAATATGTTGTCAAAGACCTGAAAAAGGAGATTGAACGGTGGCGCGAGAAATTGGATGTGGGCCCGAATTGAAGCAGGGCCTTCGCCACGGTGTGATGCAGAAGGGTTTTATTATTGGAAGCAACGAAGGTAGGGCTGGCGCTCGCCATGCCACGTATGGAGGTCAAACTCTAACTCACGTGGCACAGCGCAAGCGCTGGCCCTACGGGGCGGCAATCGTATCGCTTCTGCTGGGGAACATCTTGTTTCCCGCGACGGCTATTGGTTCCGAGATCGTTTCGATTGAAAATGATGTGTTGCGAGTCTCGATTAACGCGCGTGGAGCGGAGCTTTGGAGTGTGCGTCACAAAGATTCAGGTACGGAGTACCTGTGGCAAGGGGATCCTGAATATTGGGAGAATCGTGCCCCGGTGATGTTTCCGGTTAATGTTCGTTTCAAAGACAACCGCTTCACATACAAAGGGATCACCTACGAAATCCCGAAAATGGGGATGGCGGTATACTCTGATTTTGAGGTTGAGAAGCGTCGCGATGGGCAGTCCGTTGTCTTTTCACTGAAGTCGAATCAGGAAACCCGCCAACGATACCCATTTGATTTTGTCTTCAAAGTGATCTACCGATTGAAGGGGAATCGGTTGACTAACGAATTTGTGGTAGAGAACGAAGGGCGCGAAACCATGTACTTCGCTATAGGGGGTCATCCTGGGTTTAGCTGCCCGTTTGTAGAGGGACGGGACCGAAGTGATTACGAAATCAGTTTCTCCAGAAAGCTTTCCGTAAATCGTAGTGAAATTGTGGATAGTTTGATTCAGGAAACGGAAGTTCCCTTTTTGAAGAACGAAGACTCCTTTGCCTTAGACGATCCCCGCATTCCCAATGGAGGAATGTTCCAGAAAAATATGAAAGCGAGGAGAATCAGTGTCGGGAGGACTGGGGAGGCTCCCTACCTTACGCTTGATTTGGGCGATTTTCCTAACGTTAATCTTTGGTCTCCTCCAGGGATGCCGTTTGTGTGTATCGAACCTATGGTGAGCCATCACGATCTGCAGGTTTCGCCCATGGCGATCGAGGAGAAGTCCTATTTGATCCCCTTGAAACCGGGTAAGTCAAAACGGTACGCTTTTTCGATAATGGTGCACCACAACGGGACGT
>JAUHWE010000308.1 GCA_030424825.1 Verrucomicrobiia bacterium | reverse complement strand
TCAGAGGGTCCGAAGTTCTAAGCACTTTTAGGCGTTCTCCAAATTCCTTCTTCAAATTTTCGACCCTATCGATGGACCGAGCCACAAGAATCTGCACAATAGCCGATGGATACTCGTTCAATAGTTTCGCAGCGAGCGTCTCGGATTTATCCCACGCCATGTCAGCTCGCCTGCCCTCCGGAGCTATCGTCACCAGCTTCATGCCACGGGGTTTTTCGAAATCGCCCATTTGATTCAGCGTGAGCTGGACTGCTCCTTTCAGTCTCGTCTCGAATCCAAAAACCCGGCAAAACTCAAGAAGGATATCCACGGGGTGAACCGCGTCGGTACTTCGTGGCAGGGGAACCAGTTCCTTGTAAAACAAGGTCGCCCCCTCCCGAGCATCGCTCCTCCCAATTTTCCGAGGCGCCTTGCTAAAAAAGGTCATCAATCCACTGCGAGCCAAGCCTTGAAGATCCAGAACCACGTCATAATGCCGGCGTCGAATCCGGCCACACAGACTGATAAATCCCGATACACCGCCCGTTCTGAAGAAGGTGATCGTTCTGTCCACCGCAGTGCTCGCACGCACCAAAGGCTCGTAACGCGAACGGACCACCCAAGTAATTTCAATCCCTGGATCGTTCTCCTTTAGCGTCTGCGCCAATTGCAGCCCATGCATAATGTCCCCGAGCGACGAGGTTTTCAGCACGAGGGCTCTTTGGGTAATAATTGCCACCAGTAGAATCGGTTTCCTGGCGAACTAGGGATTTCCTTTAAGCTGCCGCATCGCTTCGTAGACGGCGATTCCCGCACTGGTGGCGAGATTTAAGGAACGCAAGGTATCGTTGTACAAGGGTATCAGAACGCGTCGGTCTTCGCCGATTTCCTCATGCATCCAATCCGGAGCTCCCGAACCCTCTCTACCAAACACCAGTCCGTCTCCATCTTGGTATTCAATGTCCCAATAGGAACGAGCGCCCTTTGTCGTCATAAGAAACAAGCGCGTGGGCCCATCCTCTGACTTCTTAAACGCTTCCCAATTCTCATGGTGCCGAATATCGAGATTGTGCCAATAATCCATTCCGCTTCGGCGCAGATGCTTGTCGCGTATCTCAAAACCCAACGGATAGATCAAATGCAAACGAGATTCGGTGATGGCGCAGGTACGTCCAATGTTCCCCGTATTTTGGGGAATCTCTGGTTGGAACAGTACGACATGCAGCATTTGAAAAGGCCGGAATTTAAACCGGTGCCGTTTGTTAGTCCACTACGGGCGTAACCCGTGGTTGGAGCAAAGGTGGCTTTTCAGTTCTTCGTAATTCTCAGTGACGGGGAACTGCGGGTATTCTTCTGTGATTTTCTTTGTGGGTTTGAAAAATATTCCCGCGTCGGCCTCCTCAAGCATGCTTAGGTCGTTGTAGGAATCGCCCATCGAAAGTACGCGGAAATTCAAGCTCTTCAATGCGATTACGGCTTTTCGCTTCTGGTCATTCTGACGAAGCACGTAGTCCTTTATTTGGTACGTATCATAGTCTACGGAAAGCGAGTGGCAAAACATGGTCGGATTGCCCAGCTTGGTAATTAACGGCATGGCAAACTCGCGAAAGGTATCCGAAAGGATAATCACTTCGACCTGACCTTGCAGCCATTCCAGGAATTCCCTCGCACCCTCCAATGGATCCATCGACGCGACGACCTCTTGAAAATCCTTAAGCGTCAAGCCATTCTGGTCTAAAACCTCAAGGCGCTTGCCCATCAACTCATCGTAGTCTGCGATGTCGCGCGTTGTCAGTTTGAGTGCCTCGATTCCCGTTTTTTCAGCGAGGTTGATCCAAATTTCCGGAATCAATACCCCCTCAAGATCGAGGCAAGCGATTGTCATTTGTTCGTTCATACAGAAGGCGAAATATTCTGAACCTATTTACGGAATTTATAGGAGCGGTCGTCGTCCCGCATGACGGCTTTCTTTTTAAGATCCTCCCGTTTGTCAAAAAGCTTTTTCCCAATGCAAACCGCAACCTCGATCTTAACGAGCGCTTCTTTGAAATAAAGACGTAAAGGGACGATTGTTTTGCCGCCCGACTCGACTTGTTTTTTCAACTTGCGCAATTCGTGCCGGTGCAGCAGCAGCTTTCGCTCGCGACGAGGAATGTGATTATTCATCGAACCCCAAGCGTACTCGTCGATGTGAAACCCGAAAATAAACAAATCCGATTTCACAAAGCGGCAAAAGCCTTCGTTTAAAGAGGCTTTCCCAGCCCGCAGTGACTTTACCTCCGTACCCGTCAATACGACGCCCGCCTCGAAAATATCCTCCACGAAGTAGTCCCGCTTCGCCTTGGCGTTACGAATCTCCTTTGGTATATTGGACTTGTTCTGTTTCTTGGCAGCCATCTGATCGCAAATCCATCCGTAAATTGATAGGTAGCTCTATAAAAAAACGCGGCAGTTTCCCGCCGCGCCTCCTGAAAATCGACTCTCGCCGCAGATGTTAGGCCTCTTCGCCAATCTCGTAGCTGATCTTGCCTTCGATGATCTCACGCAGGGCGATATCCTCCAAATTCAGCTTTTCCAGTGACTCTACGAGCGGCCGGTTACCGTGACGCAACTGCTTAACGCGACGCGACACTACGTTAACTAAAATATTCGGGTCGGTGATGACCTTTTGGGCTTCTTTTATATAATCGTCTCTCAAAGCGGATATCTCCTTTTGGTGTGTGGAATCCTGCCTTTTACCTTGAAGCGCAAGCGGGTCAAGAGATTATTGAATCCTGTCCTCATGACGAATCACGATTCAAAGAAGACCCCCGAAAACGACTCGCTTTTCATCTGCTGGACCACCGTCCCCTCCAAAGAGGACGGCCTGACCATTGCCAACGCCTTCGTAAACGAGGGAATCGCGGCCTGCGTACAGCTCGACGGCCCGATTTCCTCAATCTACACTTGGGAAGGCAAGCGTTGCTGCGCGACCGAATACCGGCTGTGGCTCAAGGTTTCAGGGGGACGTCTGGAGCAGGCTCGCACCCGGATAAATGAGCTCCATCCCTACGACACTCCTCAATGGATTGAGACAGAAGCTACGAAAGTGGACGAAAAGTACTTGATCTGGGTGAAAGAAGCGTCCAACTTGCACCGCTTTTATAAACGGGAACCTAAATAAACAGCCATGTCACAGCATCCTAGCTACAAATCTTCTAGCAGCTCCGCCGTAAAACGCAATGTACTGAAGCGATTCGAACGCATCGAACTCCTCAGAAAGCGCGGTGAATGGAAAACAGGCGACCGCGTTGTCGGCCTTAAAAAGACCAAGCCAGCCGAATAAGCTGAAACGATCACCCATTTTCTAACGCCGCTCCTAACCGAGCGGCTTTTTTTGTGTCGCATCGATTGGCTCGTCTGAAGCCAGCAGGCCTATTCTACACGCATCCCCAGCCGTAGGGCTCGCCCTACGCCGCGTCAGTTAAACAAAGATCAGAAGGGCACCGACTCGCCGGGCCGTCGAGCCCTACCTCCGATGCCAAAGAGTCCGAAAAATCTCGAATAAGATCTGCTGGAAGCGAAATCTTTTTCCCCCACTCCAGCATAGACGGGCGACTGACTAACTGAAAAAGCCGCTAGTCGATAAACAATCGCTGCAAGATACTATTGAGGCGAGCACTCGGTCCTGGATTCCTGCCCGCTCCAATAAGGCCCATGCAAGTCTGAGACCGGGCGAGTCTCTCGTCTACTATCTGAATAGATGTACTCATGACACCTGAGTGGGATCTTCGACTTAGAGCCTCAAAGCGAAGCGGTAAACCGCTCGCGGAAAAATCGATACGCCATCCCGCGTGGTTTTCAGGTATCACAAAGTTCACCATCAAATTAGGATTCACCAGTAATAGGTCTGGAATCTGAGAATCCCAAAACGTCACGGATATCGCGGTAGGCTCAAGGGCTATGAACTCCACAACGTTTGAAACCACACCGTTTTTCAATGCCTGTAAGATCGCCCAAACATCCATCCCGATTATATTCATCCCATTGAAATCCCCGTGGTCATTGCGATCGTCAAACCGCTGCCGGTCATACCATTTCTGAAATTCTGCCCCGAGCCAAAGTCCCACTTCGAAATGCAAATGGGCTCGACTCCGTGGAATCGAATAGCTCGCCGAGCGACCCATAGTGGCAATTGGCTGCCCGCCTTCTACTTGAATTCCAGGCCTCACTGATTCTGGAACTGCTCTGAGGTGCGCATACAAGGTCACCATTCCCGGACTCCATTGCGGATGCTCTATGACGATGTACCTGCCATAGCTACTTTTGCTGGCCTCTCGATTGACATAGCGGACCACTCCGGCGTCAAACGCAAAGACCCCATCGATCGGCTCACCCTGCCGATCTCTGCGAATCGCCTTCAGGTCAATCCCTTCATGAAATCGGGAGCCGCTGTTGCGTACACACCCCCAAAGGGCCGAATTTAATCTTCCTGACTCCGTCGGTTGCACAAAATGCGCGAGGGGTCTCCCCTCGACAAAGGCGCTGTTAGGAGTCGGCCAGAAGTGGTCTCCAATCCGCTCGGAGGACGCGAGTCCCTCAAACGTCAAAAGCCCAACCAAAAGGCTAACCGCGTAACTTGTTTTGAATCTCAATGCTGGTCCCTCGCAAATTTCTGGCCAATTCGGGCAGGTCGGCATCGGGAATTTCAACGAAGACATAAAAAATTCCGTCTGACACCGGTCGTTCAATTCGCTGCAACCCCAATGGCTGCCCGTTTACGATCAACACCATCCGCCTCCCTTGATTATTCGCGCTCGCTTGGTAGAAGGTCCTCGAAGCTTGATGAGTCAGTCTGAACTGGAGGCATTGACCCAGTTCGACTTCCGCCACCGCCACACTCTCTAGATCAAATTCCGTCAAAACCGCCGTCGGGTCAACCTGTATCCGCACTTCACTCACAGGCATCGTTACAATCGACCCCCTGTTTTCTGACTCCAACACGAACCGGGCCACCGCGCGCTCATACTCGAATCCCACACCCGTCGTTTTGCAGGAAACGAGGCCCAAGCCGCCAATCACCGCAACGAGTGCGACCGCGCCATCTTTGCCTAGTTTCTTCGCTCCGCCTTCAAGAGCTCTCGCCAATTCCCTCAACATTAAAAATGTTTCTCCTATAACGTTAACGGCTTCGACAGGGGCAAGCATTAAACCATCAGGGCGCTGCCGATGGCGTCCACAACCAGTCTCCCTTCGTCGGTGAGCCAAATCCGATTTCCGTCTCTCACCAGCTTTCTATCAATCTCGAGCTTCTCAATCGTGTCGGACTGCACTCGAGTCAGCTCCTGGTTGAATCGCTGGCGGAGCGCCTTCAAATCCACCCCGTCGTTCATTCGCAGCCCAAAAATCAGGGCATCTTCCAGCAGCAAGGACTCCTTGAGCTGCGACCGGTCGATTCGATTCAGATTTCCCTCATCGATCCCTTTCAGCCAACTCTTCAAATCGGGAACATTCGAGTACCTTTGACCTCGGAACTGGCTGGCGGCGGAAGGTCCCAGCCCAATCCACTGGTCCATTTTCCAGGTGTTGGCATTCTGAACACACTGCTTGCCCGGACGCGCACAGTTGGACACTTCATACTGCTCGAACCCAAGACTTTCCATTTCTTCCCAGCAAGCCAAGTATAGACGCGTCTCCAGATTCACATCAATCGCCACTTTCCCCTCGGACAGTTGCACGAAAAGCGCCGTATCCTCCTCAAAGGTCAGGCAATAGGTGGAAAGATGATCCGGTTCGAGTTGCGCCGCTTGTTGAATGTCGGCTTTCAGACGGGTTTCATCCTGCCCTGGAATCGCGAATATCAAATCAAGATTAACGCTTTCGAAGCCTTCCTCTCGAATCAGATCGTAAGCTTTTAATACCTGTTTCTGACTATGCTGCCTGCCAAGCTTTTCCAGTAAAACATCGTCAAAGCTCTGGACCCCCATCGAAATGCGAGTGACCCCATGATCCTTGAGAACCTTCAATTTGTCCGCTTTTACCGTCGAGGGAGCCATCTCAACCGTCCATTCACGTACCGGTGGGCCAAAAAAACGGGCCACCGTTTCGCAAAGAATCTGTAAATCGTTCGCCTTCAGCAACCCCGGCGTTCCTCCTCCCCAAAAGCACGTGTCAA
>JAUHWE010000307.1 GCA_030424825.1 Verrucomicrobiia bacterium | reverse complement strand
AGGCGGTATCTACCGCGAAAACCAGAAAGGCGAGGAACGGGCCATGGACTCCATGGATCTCGAACGTGAGAAGGGCATCACGATCAAGGCCAAGAACACTTCTGTACACTGGGAAGGCAAGACCATCAACATCGTCGATACTCCAGGCCACGCCGATTTTGGTGGAGAAGTCGAACGGGTAATGAAGATGGTTGATGGAGTACTCCTATTGGTGGACGCCAAAGACGGCCCCCAAGCTCAAACGCGATTCGTTCTCCGCAAGGCTCTCGCCCACGGACTGAAGCCTATCGTCGTGGTTAACAAGATCGATCGGGAATTCGCCGATCCCGAACGCGTTCACGACCAAGTGCTCGAACTTTTTCTAGAGCTAGACGCGGACGAAGACCAATTTAACGCCCCTTTCCTCTACGGCTCCGCCAAAAACGGCTTTATGGTCAAGAACCTCGATGACGAGCAGAAGAACATGAGTCCGCTTTTCGAAACCGTACTTGCGGAGATCCCAGCGCCGGAAGCGGACACTGAGGGCGAGTTCAAGATGCTAGTCAGCAACATCGACTGGGATAACTATGTTGGAAGGGTCGCTATCGGCAAAGTGCAAAGCGGCACAGTTGAAACGAGCGACAAGATCTTCCGTATTAAAAAGAATGGCGAACGGGAACGCACCAAGATAACGAAAGTCTTTCAATACACCGGCTTAGGTTCCAGCGAATCCGCAAAAGGAGAAGCCGGAAATATCGTTGGCATCGCAGGCTTCGAAGAAGTGGATATTGGTGAAACGCTATGCTTCACCCAGGAACAGGAACCGCTCCCTTCGATTGACATCGATCCTCCTACAATTCAGATGCAGTTCTGCGTCAACGACGGCCCCCTCGCCGGTCGCGACGGCAAGCTTGTCACGTCGAGGCAAATACGAGAACGACTCTTCCGGGAAATGAAAACGAACGTATCTATCCAGGTCGAAGACACGGACAAGAGCGGCGTATTCAGTGTTTCCGCGCGCGGTGCTATGCAGATCGCGGTACTCGTGGAAACGATGCGAAGAGAAGGGTTCGAATTGCTCGTCTCTCGCCCCACGGTAATCACGAAAGAGATTGATGGCAAGACAATGGAGCCCTTCGAAACGCTCTGGATCGAATTGCCTGAGGATTGCATGGGTGGCATCATGGAGAACCTGTCCAACCGGCGGGGAAAGATGACCAATATGGAAACCCGCAATGGAACGATTTTCCTAGAAGCGGAGATTCCGACCCGGGGCATAATCGGCCTGGAAATAGATCTCGTGAACGCTACGAGCGGGCATGGGATCATGTCGCACTTGTTCAAGGAGTACCGTCCGATGGCCGGTGATATTACTACACGCCTTACCGGAACGCTTGTATCCATGGACAATGGCAAAACGACCGCCTATTCGCTGGCAGCCCTCGAAGACAGGGGCAAACTTTTCGTCGGCGCGGGAACGGAGGTCTATGAAGGAATGATTGTGGGCGAGAATCCTCGAGCCAACGACATTCCGGTTAATCCAACCAAGGCCAAGCAACTGACAAATTTTCGAAGCCAAGGAGACGGTAAAGGGATTCAACTGTCACCTCCAGTGACGTTCTCTCTCGAGCGATCGATTGAATACATCGCGCCTGACGAGTTTGTCGAAGCGACTCCCTCCTTTCTCAGGCTTCGCAAAAGAATATTGAACGCCACGCTGCGCAAGCGAGCAGCTCGCGTCTAGTTTTCCTCCGATTCCTGCAGGGGAATCACTTCTCCCAGCAACCAATCACCGGATTGTTTGCGGTAGATCTCCATCTCCGTGGCACGACAGGAAATGGAAAAAGCGTCTCCATTCATTAGTCGGAAGGCCTCCTCCAGCTCGTATTGACTTTTGCCACTGTTGGCTGCGAGCAATAGCCTAGGCTCATATTTTTCGCGGTAGTTTTTTTCGGCACTCAGTTCTTTCTGGATCCGATTTCTAATCGCCACGAAACTATCCGAGACCCGAGGACCCAGACTAAGAGATTGATTTTTCCCCTCCCAGATTAGCCTCGAAAGGTGATAAGGAAATGCAGAGAGGTCGTGACTGAATCCATGAAGCAAATCTGCCAGTCGTCGTGTTTCAAATCCGGAAAAACGATCCGTTCCTGACAATTCAAGAATAGGCAAATGAGGTGGAATCATGACCCGAGGAGACTGAAGGTATTTCGCTCGAAACCCGTGCAGCCCGGGAGTCCAGACTTTCATGGGCACTACGATAGAAATGTCCCCTTCCATCACTAGAAGCCCTGCTACCGTTTCGATACCAACTTCTCCAGCCGATCCCACTCGGCCAAATAGCGCTCAAAGTGCGCTTTGCCTTTTCCTATTTCCTGTTTGAGAAGCTGGCGCACGAGCATCTGCTCATGCTCATAAGCCTCATCTCCTAAAAGCCCCCCAAAATGGGCGACTCGAGCCCAAAGCAAATGAGTCGTAATCGCATCAAACTCGTTGTAATCCACGATCCCCTGTAGGTCACCCCGCAACCACATTCCCGATACACTTCCTCCGTCAGTGTCAACTTTTCCGGGAATTCCACACAGGCAGGCGATCTCGTTCAGCTTAGGCGTTTGCGCGAAGCGTCCTAGGATCGGAGCCAGATCGATATTGAAATCACCCGACTGGGCAAAATAGTCGACTCCTTCCCAGGGCTTGTCTGGGCGCTCACCCATTCCCTCGCCAAACAGTCCGTTTACTATGGATCGCTGTATGATGATTGGTACATCCGCATTGTGGGAATTGTATCCAACCAGTTGAGGCTTTCGTGAGCCAATCGCCTTCAATAACGTTTGCAAAATCGACTTTTCCTTAACCTTTTCTGAGTCCTTCACGTCAACGGGCAAGGTGACCAACTTGATAGACACTTCACCCTGGCTGACCTCGCGAAACACGCCCGAGATGGATACAATCCGGCAAAGGACCGTTTTCAAATAGGGCTGTGGCATCTCCTCGGTTGCTCCCGCTTCCGCCCATAAACGCTTCATAGCGTCTTCATTCCCCGGAGCTCCCTCGCCAGAAACGCCGTACAGAATTTCAGCGGAAAGCGGATCAGGAATCCACTCGATATCGAAGGAAAACAGGCAGGGAGCAATAGTCTTGAACACGATTGAACGGGTATCAACACGACGTCAGATTGTTAAGGCATTTCTTTCAATTTTATAAAGAAATCTCCCCATATGATTCCGAGTCGAACGTCGCTCGTATATTCAGCATCGACATCCCTAGGTTGATGAACTGGATTCTAGAAAATCATATGGAATTCGAGCACGAACTCAAGATCGCCAAGGAAGCGGTAAAGCGAGCAAGCCAACTATGCGCTTCTGTGCAATCCCGCATTAGTTCCGTCGCACAACTTGACAAAGTAGACAAGTCTCCCGTCACGGTCGCCGACTACGGTGCTCAAGCCTTAGTCCTGAGGCATCTGGCAAAGGCCTTCCCCAAAGATCCGGCTGTGGGCGAGGAGGACACGGGAGAGCTAAGGCAAGCGGAGAATGCAGCCCTTCTATCTACGATCATTAACGAAGTTCAGAAAATAGACCCTTCAATGGATCGGGAGAGCATACTCGCTTCCATTGATCGCGGAGGGCATTCGGGCGGTCCCAAAGGTCGATTCTGGACGCTGGACCCAATAGACGGGACAAAAGGGTTTCTTCGAGGTCAACAATACGCAGTCGCGCTCGCTCTCATAATCGACGGTGAAGTCGTTCTAGGCGTTCTAGGCTGTCCCAATTTACCCCTTGATTCGGACACCTCAAATTCGGAGACAGGTTCCCTCCTCTATGCCGTAAAAGGACAAGGCGCTTTTCAGGCTCCACTTTCCGATCTCGCAGCGGCATCCCCTGTTTCATGCGATCGAATATCAGATCCGTCACTCGCAGTTTTCTGCGAGTCAGTAGAGTCCGGACACACCGCCCATGGTCGATCCGCAAAAATCGCCGAACTTCTTGGTTCCCGATCGAGACCATTTCGAATGGACAGCCAATGCAAATACGCCGCCGTCTCGCGCGGACAGGCATCCATCTACCTTCGACTGCCCACTAGGCCAGGGTACGAGGAGAAGATTTGGGATCATGCCGCTGGTTTCATCATACTACTAGAAGCGGGAGGGAAAATCTCCGACACTATCGGCCAACCCTTAGATTTTTCGCTCGGACGTACTTTGAAGCAAAACAAAGGGATTGTGGCTACTTCTTCGGGGGTTTTTGACTCGGTTGTCCAAGCTACTAAAGAAACCGCTTAAACCTCACGGCATCCGGTCGCCGTCTCAGCCTACTCCGACAGAGCCCAATTCGCCCCGCAAAGTGATCATCTAGTAGCATCTACTTATTTCCCCTGCGGAATGCGCTAGGATGGGCCTTAGTAACTTAAGTTCAGGCTGTTCTGAGCGATAGTAAGGCATACAGCTCAACCTATCACTCAGCCTGAAAGCGAAATTCCACAGTATATTCACACTGGTGAGCATTAGAGCCTACGCTCTTAACACGCTTGTCATCCTCTGCGTTGCTTCCGCAATGATGCGCCCTGCTCATGCACAGTCGTTGCGTGAGGCGATCGATGCGATGTTGGTCGAGTTCCCTAGGATTAGGGCAGGTCAGACTGATGTAAAAATCGGGCAAGAGGATATCGTCTCTGCTCAAAGTTCCAGGCGCCCCCAGCTCGGACTGAGCCTTCGAGGCGGAGAAGAGCGATTTAGGAGTACTGCATCCAACTTCGCACTAGCTAAAATGGGTTCGATCTCACTCGAAGCCAGTCAATTTTTGTTTGATGGCGGCGCCTCTCGAAATCGGGTAGAAGAAGCGCGAGCCTTGAATTTGGAAACTCAAATTGATCTCGAATCGACGCGGCAGGCTCTCGCGCTGGACCTAAGTCAAAACTATGTCGACATCCTGAAATACCGGGAGCTCATACGATTCGCCGAGGAAAGCGTACGGATTCACCAGAAAGCCCTAGATAAAACGCTCGTCAAATTCAATGCAGGAGCAGGACCTCAAGCCGATGTGGAACTCGTCAAAGCAAGACTCTCAATGTCTGAGGCCACCCTAGAAGCAAGACACCGCCAATTGTCGTACGCCATTAACGCATACCAGAAATATACGGGAACGGCTCCTGGCGAACTTGTAGAACCAGAATTCCCAAACTGGGCCTTGCCCCTTTCAATCGAAGAAGTGGACCTTGGCAACAATCCCAGGATCCAAAGCGCCCGCGCTAGGATCACTGCGAACGAGGCACGATACAAGGGTGCTAAGAGCGAATTCTCCCCAAAACTCGATTTGTTCCTGCAAGGCGATTCAACCGACAGTGCTCGAAGTATAAACCGAACCGAAGACGCGTCGGCTCTGATTGTGATGTCTTACGACATATTCGGAGGGGGGAGACGTAAAGCAGAGTTGCGCAAAACACGTTCCCTAGTTGATCGCTCCATCTTTGATCTTGAGGATACCAAGATCGAAATACAAGCCAGCTTCCTAAACGCATGGAATGATTTGGTTATAGCCGAAGAGCGGCTATACCAACTGGAAAAATACCGTGATGCGATGAATTCCGTCGTATCTGCATACCAAAGACAATTTGAGCTCGGACAACGAGCGCTGATAAACGTGCTCGACGTTGAGAACGAGCTATTCTCCGCAAAATCATCGGTCGCGGAAGAGCGCTACAACCGGCTACAAGCAGCCTACCGGACACTAGCCGCATCCGGGTCGCTCCTCGAATCGATCTTCTAATTCAATTCTTCAGTCACAACTTTAACAAACCAATTTTCCAATGGAACCAACTGAAACCATTCCCCTTTCGCCCTTGGAATCCGATCTTCGGATTCTAATTGTCGAAGACTCAAAAATCGAAGCCAAACTAACCGTCAATCTTCTCAAAAAGAACGGATACAACGTCGTCCACGAGCGAGTTGAAACCGAAGATGAAATGGTTAAGGCCCTCGAAACTCATAAATGGGATATCGTCATTTCGGACTTCCAGATGCCCGACTTTGACGGCACTCGTGCGCTAAAGGTATTCCAAAGATACGATCTCGACATTCCCTTTATCCTTGTCTCTGGAAAAATTGGTGAAGAGACCGCAGTCGATCTCATGAAGATGGGAGCTCATGACTACATCATGAAAGGC
>JAUHWE010000306.1 GCA_030424825.1 Verrucomicrobiia bacterium | reverse complement strand
CAATGTTGGCAGCACCATTAGCGGTTTTGCCGCCAACAATGACGAAGGCGACATCTGGAACCTCCAGGACCACCTCGGGAAAAAGAATATCGTCGTCTACTTTTACCCGGCCGCCATGACCGGAGGCTGTACCAAGCAGGCCTGTGCCTATCGCGACCAGTCCGCCGCCCTGAATGATCTCGACGCAGTCGTGGTCGGCATCAGCGGCGATTCGGTCAACAGCCTCAAGCTATTCAAGGAAGCCCACGGCTTGAACTTCCCTCTCTTATCGGATGTCAATGGCGCCATCGCCAAGACCTTCGGCGTTTCCACTCGAGATGGAGGATCGATCGAGCGCGAAATCAACGGCGCCCTCCACACGCTCACTCGCGGCATCACCACCAACCGTTGGACGTTCGTGATCAACAAAGAGGGCGAAATCGTCTACAAAGACGATGCGGTCAACGCAACCGAAGACACCTCCAACGTAATCGAACAGTTGAAAAAGCTGTAGGGGAATTTCGATAAAAACAAAATTTCAACCTAAAAGGTCGTCGCTTGCGGCGACCTTTTTTTTTGGCCATCCACTTTCAATCACTCGCTTCAGTGACTTCCCTGAAGAGCCTTGGACAAAACGAAATCCACCGCATCGTAGGGCTGGCGCTCGCGCCATGCCACGTCTGCTCATTCAATTCTCAACCCGACATCCACACCCCACCACGAGATGCCTCCTCAATATCTAATTTACGCGGCGTAGCACAAAGCCCTACGGCAAACGGGGTGGAGGGTCGAGCCCAACCTGCCTACATTCTACGGTAAACGTAGCTAAACAGCTGAGCGGACTTGTTCTGGTTTCCTGTAAGCCCAATGCGGATACGTATATTCGTAAAAATCCCGAACGTCTTCAATTTGACAACCACCTTAGTGTCTCCCTGGCCTCGAAAGGTCAGAACATTCCGGTCAGAGTCCCGCATTTTTTCATCCACAAGGACGTAGTCCAGTCCCGGTAGGAAATTCTTGAAAGCAGACTCTATCGAGCGAATCTCTTCGTTTAGCCGGATTTCCCAATTGCCGGTAAGCATATTGTACTTAGCCTGCTGCACTCGCTTGAGCGTGTCCTCTTCGCTGTTACTGGCGAACACTCCCGTCCCAGAGAGCCCCATGAGGACTAGAACTGCGAATGCTCGCATGAAATAACTGGATTTCACTTTCATGAGAAGAAACCTATTTGTGAGGATTTCATTGTCAATCAGCGAGCCCCGCAAAACGGGACCAACGCGAACCACCTGCCTAACTCAATATCCTTCATTGCCTTAGCCATTACCGTCGCGACTCCATCGAGCCCCGCCCTTAACTCAAGGCCTCTTTTACCGCAGCTGACGCTAATCGCATGTCCAGAGTCGAACCGTGTTCCTTTTTCAGAGAGGCCATCACTAGCCCCATCTCTTTCATGGAAGAAGCGCCGGTCTCAGCGATCGCCTCGGAAACCAGTTTCGGATAAGCGTCCGCTTCCAATTTTGCTGGCAATAAGGCGGTCAACAAATCCGCGCAGTCCTGCAACTCTTTCGCCTGTTCGTCCCGCCCCGCCTTGGCAAACGCATCGGCGGATTCTTTAAATTTACCGGCTTCCTTTTCAATCACAGCGATCATCTTTGCGTCGTCAAAATCCTGATTGGCACGCACTTCCCCTTCTTGTATCGCTGCTAATGCTGCCCCGTACGCTTGAGTGCTATTGGCGTCGCGGGCCAATCGGGCTTTCTGGTGAAGTTCTTTGAGCCTGTTTTTCATAAAAGTCGATACAGGACACACCCAAGTCGGTTTGGCAATACGCAAAAACGCGGGCCTAAACGAGCCCGATTAATCGATCTAACTCAGTGAAGCGGTTTAGTTTCTCACCGAAACCGCTTCCGCAGCAGGAAAATCCGCCGGTACCGGCTGCGTCACCTCTCCCGTTGCGGCCCACTCGGTCCCTCGCTGCAGGGTCGTTATGAAACCGACACAATTCAGCGAAAACACTTTCTCGTCGTCCTGAGTATTGCAGTGGCCCAGTGTAGTGTGGAAAACGCGCCCCTTGCCATAGCGAATATCCATAAGCATGGGTTCGTGGTTATCAGTCCCCCGATCCACCTTTGACTTGTCCGCTTTCGCCGTGGCTAAAATCGTCACATGCTTCGCCGGACCGCGCAGTCGGCTGTAAATTTCGTCGTTAGGGTGCATCCACCGGGCCGGGAGCCCTTTCATGACTGGGTGCTCAGGAGCCCGCGTTACGATTTCAAAATCGTGCTTTGGAGGATGCATGGCGGATCCTGGAGTGTTGAGCAATTGAGTCTTGCCGTCAAACCAGTGGATCTTCGGACCAAAGTCGTCGTCACGTCCGCCCCAGCCCCCCACACCGATCATTTCGTTAAATGCGGGCCAGTCGCCAAACGCGTTGTCGGTCGCATGAACGGAAACCAATCCACCTCCTCCACCGACAAACGATTCGAGTCCCTTGCGAGCGGATTCAGGCCACCCATCGCCTTCGTAGTCCAAAACGACCACGTCATAGGCGCCAAACTCAGGATTGAAACCGGTGAAGTCTTCCCCTTGGGCGGGCGTGACGACTCTTGTCACATCGAACATTTCCACGGCACTGAGGTGCTTTTCCAGCAGGACACTGCTCAATTCCCAATTGTGGTATTTGCTGCTTTGCCCCGTCAGCAACATCACTTTAATTTGGGGCCTGGTCGGCTCCATCGAGCAGGAACAAAGGGCAATCCCTAACATCAAAGCGAGAGAAATACGTTTGGCAAAAGCCTTAATACAGGTGTTCATTTGAGATCGGTTTTCAGGGTATCAGATACCAGTCTCACGCAGGGTTCCCAAAACGCAATCCGAGAATCCTTCTCAGGGACCGTATTCCCTCTTGAACAAAATCCCTTCCAGGTAGGCGGACAAAATTGATAAACCAATCCGCACTCTGGAGTCTACTCATCCTGGCTTAGTTTGTAGAGTATCAGCACCTAGACAGTTCTGATTTCCTTCTCAAAGTCCTGCCACCTCGTACAATCATACCAAATCAAAAGGGCAGCACCTTATCCAAACACCTCTCTTCGCAAATCCCTTATACAAGTCAGCTCGCCCCAGTCTGAACCTCGCATTCTCCGTGGCCCATCTCTACGCTTTCTGCCAAATCGATCACGATGACTCTCGAAATATCCTTGCACAAATTCCTTAGAACCTAAGACGGCCCCATCAGAAAAATACCTTATGCGACAGCGAAGAGCCTCCGTTCGATCTACTCGTCCTCCTGTATTCAGAATTTCACGAGTCTTCTCTATTTCTAAGGCTCGATTCCCCCTCGACGCATTGCGAGCATAGCCCTTTCCGAACACAATTTCGCGGTACTTTTCTATCGCCCTTCCCCAGCTCTCTCGATGTCGGGTCAAACGGGATATTCCCCTTCGAGCGTTCTTAGCTCCGCCCATCGCCTCTCCGTAGCCACAGTATCGATACTCGACAGGATCAGACACAATCCTTGCCCTTACCGGATTGAGATCAATATAAGCAGCGATCGTCATCAATGCAAAAGGGTCGTCCTGCACCAGCACGCTCTTGAAACGCTCGCCCCAAAGCGTTCCCGTCCTTCTATGTGTCTTATTGTACCAGATTGAGAATCGCTGTTTCAATTCCTTCATAAACAAGGAAATATCTCCCATGCGGGAAAGCAGATTTGCCCGAAACCGCTTTCGAATATCGCCGCCTTCATCAAATCGACTTTCGAAGAACTCAACTTTCTCCTTAGAATAGATACAGCCAGTCCGTCTGAGAATCTCCTTGTCAGACAGTTCGTCCAACGCATCCCGGCGGGGTGTTCGAACAAGTATGTGGAAGTGATTGCTCATGATGCAATAGGTCAGCACCTCAACCCCGCAAAACGCCGACACTTTCCAGATCTGCTTCCGAAGGACTTCCTTCTCACGATCACCCTCAAGAAGAAAGTCACCCCCCACGATTTTTGTCATGCAGTGGTACACAGATTCCACCCCCTCTATTTTGATGCGCGTCTGCCTCATAACGACTGATAAAACCATTGGATGTGCATAGTTGATGTCAAATTTATAATTAGCCTGTCCCTATTTAGGCATTTGTCCCTATTTATTCATTTCTGATCATATGCTCTTTATATCGGCGTCAAATTAACTCTCTTCTGGACAACGGTTGCCGACTTCACAACGAAGCTTCGTCGTAGCTGCCTTGCGAGGCGGAGTCGCTTTGCTTCGAGCAACGCTACTCTTCGCACCCATGCTATATGAGTTCGATAGCCATTTAATGATACACAAAACCATTAACCCATCCCTTCTATCGACCGACAGCACTGCTATTCGTAGAACTCGTTAATCCTCATCCAATCCAGAAATCGGTCGCGCCACGACGAGACTGGGAGTCCTCGTTGGCGCATTCCAAAGCCGTGCCCGCCCAGCGAATACAGATGAAGTTCGGCCGCAACACCCGCTTCGAGAAGAGCCAAGTAGAATTTGGCACTATTCGCGGATGAAAGCCGATCGTCGTGAGCATGCACCAGAAAAGCGGGTGGCGTGTCGGCTGTGACATTGTCAATGGGTGAAAACGCTTCGGTCATAGCTGGCGTAAAACTCGGCCCGAAGATACGCTCAACAAACTGCGGGCTCGAAACCACTCGATCTTCGAGCATTGTGAGCGGGTAGATGGGGGCCAGAAAATCAGGACGACCACTAAGCTGCTGAATTGCATCTTTCGGACCTCCAAAATCGCTCTCGAACAGCGTGCCTACCGCTACAGTCAAATAGCCTCCGGCGGAAAAACCCATCGCCCCAATTTTGTCACGATCTAGATTCCACTGGGACGCATGGTGCCGAACCAAACGGATAGAGCGAAAGGCGTCGGGTATCGCAGACTGGCTTACGTAGTATTGGTTATCCGCGTGGTAGACCCGGTATTTCACCACAATCCCAGCGATGCCCTTTTCATTTAACCAGCGAGCAATGTCGTGCCCTTCTTTATCGATCGCCAAATGGGAAAACCCTCCCCCTGGGAAGATGACCACTGAACTGCGAGCAGGATTCGGCGACTCAGGGAGATATACGGTTATCGTCGGTCTAGAGATGTCTTTGACCGAGCGATCCAGCGTTACGTCCGTTCCGTCATCGATCGGTCGCTCGGTCCAAATTTCCTCTAGCGTGTTCATTCGCCCACCCGGCTGTTGCTCATCGGGCCAAAGCGGTAGTTCTATTGGAGCATTTGGTGTTTGAGCTTCAACCGAAACCCCAAAGGCATGACCTATCAAACAGACGAATATACGGGCGATTTTCAAAGGTCTGATTATCGCCTTCCGTCCTCGGTTTAGGCAACTCCGATATGTTGCGGAAAACAATGGCTGTGGTTGTGCGCGTAGAATGCGATTGCCCCGCTTCTCACCTGCTTCCGGACGCTCCCTATAGAGGGCATTCGGCCACTTCCAGTACTGCAAGGCCGCTTCCCCGAAACAGCCATTGATTCATCATATGAAAACCAAGGCCGATACTAGACCCAGAATACGGTTTTCTTCTGCTGTGCAACTTACCATGAATCATAAACTTACCAAATCAATCTCCCTAGCAGTTGCCATCGCTCTAAAGAGCCTCCTACTGGGACAGGCAGACTCCTACTACCCCTTGATCACCGAAACTTCCTGGGACGAGAGCTCCTTGGACGAGTCATTTTTCGATGGCAACAAGACGCAGTTCGAAAAAACGAACCTCGTCGGCTTTGACGGATCGAAGTACATCGTTCCGGTCATCCCCGGATTTCGCGGCACGACGCCGGTCGAAGCGATCGGCTATTCGGACGGAGGTGACTTTGACGACCCTTTTCAAACCTACAACAAGACCGATTATAGCGTAGACGAAGAGGGAATCACTCAATGGGGGCTCTCACCGGTTCACTCGACGGTGGAAGCGGAGAAGGCGCCGCAGGCGTGATTTTCGAGGAGACCTCTACCTACACCACCCTCGGCAGCGATATCTCCACCGACGGGATCATACTCATCCGTCGCAGAGCAAGGATCGGCGAGGTGATAACGACGCGCTATCTTCATGAATCCGAGTCTACGAGCCACCATCCTGAATTGGGTTTCAGTCTTAGAACGGTCTCCCGAAGCACGATCGAG
>JAUHWE010000305.1 GCA_030424825.1 Verrucomicrobiia bacterium | reverse complement strand
GCGGCTCCATATGCTTCGAGCGCCCATACCTCCATTTCTCCAAAACGCTGGCCTCCATACTGGGCCTTACCACCCAATGGCTGCTGCGTAACCAGTGAATAAGGACCAACTGCACGAGCGTGGATTTTATGGGAAACCAAGTGATTTAGTTTCATCATATAGACCCAGCCAACAACTACTTCCTGGTCGAGTTTCTCACCTGAGCGACCATCGTAGAGGACGCTCTTGCCCGTCGTAGGCAATCCCGCGTCCGCCAAATGCTGACGTACCGTTACTTCCGGAATCCCATCAAAGACAGGGGTGGAAACCTTCATGCCCAAAACCTTACAGGCCCAGCCCATATGAGTTTCCAAAACCTGGCCCACATTCATTCGCGAAGGAACCCCTAGCGGATTCAAACAGATCTGAATAGGTGTTCCGTCAGGCAAATAAGGCATGTCCTCTTCCGGCACGATCTTCGCGACAACACCTTTGTTACCGTGACGTCCTGCCATTTTATCACCTACCTTAAGCTTTTCCTTGGTAGCGATATAAACCTTAACCTGCTTGATTACTCCTTGAGTGGAGTCGTCACCGGTTTCGATATTGGCGGTCTTGCGTTCACGGTCTGACTCCAACTCATCGAACTTTCCTTGATAAGAACTGATGATCTCCATGATCTTGATACGAACCGGTGAAGGATCGATCTCTACATGCTTGGAGACAGCGGCAAGTTTACGAAGCAAAGTCTTGGTAATCTTGCGATTGGCCGGAATAATAATTTCCCCATTCTGACCATTGACCACATCCAACGGGATTTTCTCACCCAAAAGGATATTCGAAAGGGCTTCTGTCAGACCTTCACGGAGCTTATCCATCTGAGTTTTGTATTCCTCATTGATCTGCTTCACCTGACGGCGGCGATCGGATGGACTCAGACGTTCGCGCTCGTAGTCAATACGGCTCGACACTTTTACATCCATGATGATGCCTTCAACACCAGAAGGTACGACTAGTGACGTATCTTTAACATCGGCAGCCTTTTCACCGAAGATGGCTCGTAGCAACTTCTCTTCGGGTGCCAGTTCAGTCTCGCTTTTCGGAGTAATCTTACCAACTAGGATATCACCCGGATGAACTTCTGCCCCGACGCGAATGACTCCATCGTGGTTCAGGTTCCGCAAAGCCTCTTCACCAACATTCGGGATGTCGCGAGTGATTTCTTCCGGCCCTAGCTTGGTGTCACGAGCGGTCACTTCAAATTCAGCCACGTGAATGGATGTATAGATATCATCCTTGAGCACTTTCTCTGAAATAAGAATCGCGTCTTCAAAGTTGTATCCATTCCACGGCATGAACGCCACGAGAATATTACGGCCAAGAGCCAGTTCACCCTGCTGTGTGCATGGACCATCGGCAATGATATCCCCCGCTTTGACGGGTTGTCCTTTGCACACGATCGGCTTTTGGTTGAAACACGTACCCGCGTTAGAACGCATGAACTTCCTCAGTTCAATGACATGAACTCCATTTGCGTCATCGGAAACAGGTTTGCTGAAAAAGTGCTCTGGCAAGGTCCCATCGTCTGTGATGACAATCCGGTTGGCGTCAACTGACGCGACGATACCATCGTAGTCCGTTACACATACTGTTTTCGAGTCGCGGGCAACGCGTTCTTCGATACCCGTTCCCACAAACGGGGAATCGGCTTTTAGAAGAGGTACACCTTGGCGTTGCATGTTCGAGCCCATGAGGGCACGATTAGCATCGTCATGCTCCAAGAACGGAATCAGTCCGGCAGCCACGGATACGAGCTGCTTTGGAGAAACGTCCATGAAGTTCACTTGTTCCTTATCGACTTCCAGGAACTCTCCACTCTGACGAACGGTCACCTTACCAAGGAAATTCCCATCGTCATCGAGTTCAGAATTCGCCTGAGCAATAATCTTGCCCTCTTCCTGGTCCGCATTGAGATACCGGATCTCTTCTGAAACTTTGCCCTTTTCCACTACTCGGTAGGGGGTTTCAATAAACCCGAATTCGTTAACACGAGCAAATGTGGAAAGCGAATTGATCAGACCAATATTGGGTCCTTCAGGTGTCTCGATCGGACAAATACGACCATAGTGAGAGGGATGTACGTCACGTACCTCAAAGCCAGCTCTTTCACGATTGAGTCCACCTGGACCGAGTGCAGAAAGACGACGTTTGTGAGTCAATTCCGCCAAAGGATTGATTTGGTCCATGAACTGGGACAGCTGGCTGCGGGCGAAGAAATCGCGTATAACCGTCGTCAAAGCCTTTGGATTGATCAATTTCTGTGGGGTGATCGAATCAACGCTCTGATCATAAAGCGTCATCCGCTCACGAACCAGACGCTCTGTACGAGAAAGTCCAAGACGGCACTGATTGGCGAGGAGTTCACCAACGGTACGAACGCGACGACTTCCCAGATGATCGATATCATCGAGATAGCCTTCGCCTCCTTTAAGCTTAACGAGATACTTCGTGGCGGCGACCACATCGCCGGATTCGAGCACACGCTGTTCGAGCTCAACTTCGAGACCGAGCTTTTGGTTGACCTTGTAGCGGCCCACGCGACCGAGGTCGTAACGCTTCGGGTCAAAGAAGAGCCGCTTGAGCAGGGCCTTGGCGTTGGCCGTTGTCGGGGGCTCGCCGGGACGCAGGCGCTTGTAAATTTCCTTGAGGGCCTCTTCCTCGTTTTGCGTGGTGTCCTTTTTAAGGGCTCTAACAATCGCTCCCTCATCCGAGGACGTGTCGATTATCTTCAGGGCAGGAATTCCATGAGTTTCGAATTCCCGTACGATCGCCTTAGTCAACGGCTCAAACGCACGGGCGATCACCACTCCTTTTTCAGCATCGACAGCGTCTTCTACCAGAACGTACTGGCTGACATTCTCCTTTGCCATCGCTTCTCCAATCGGCATTTCCTCGATTGAGTAGAAGAGATTAAGGATATCGATATCGGAGCTGTATCCCACTGCTCTCAACAGTGTTGTAATGAGAAATTTACGACGACGACGACGGCGATCAAGGTAAACATAAAGTAGATCGTTGTTGTCGAACTGAACCTCCAACCAGGTTCCACGGTCGGGGATCACACGGTATGAATGAAGCAGTTTCCCGTTTGTATGGGGAGTTACTTCGTAGCAAATGCCAGGAGAGCGATGCAACTGGCTAACGACTACCCGCTCAGCACCGTTAATGATGAATGACCCACGACTTGTAACCATGGGCATTTCACCCATGTAAATTTCCTCATCCTTTAGATTGTCTTCTTCGCGCAAGCGGAGTTTGACGTACAAGGGAACCGAATACGTGATCCCTTCGCGGATACACTCGATTTCCGATGCTTTCGGATCTCCTATAACGTACGAAACGAATTCCAGAACGAGACGTCCATCGTAACTTTCGATAGGGAATACTTCGCGAAAGACAGCTTCGATACCATCGTTCTTTCGTTCGAGTATCGGTATATCCTTCTGCAGAAAATCCAGGTAGGAATTGATCTGAATTTCAATCAGATTTGGAGGACTGAGTGTGTCCTTAAGTTTTCCGAAATTGATGCGGTCGGCCATGGCGATTTCTTGCGTGAATAGCTAGATTAGATGCGTGATGAGATAGGGAAAACAGTCGAGAAAAGTCGGTTTCTCGGCTGGCATTTAGAGACAGGAAAGACAGGCGCGCGAAAACGCGCCTGTCTTACTGTGAAAGCTGTTAGAAACAGTACTGAGCAATGTTATTTGAGTTCTACCTTTGCGCCAGCAGCTTCGAGCTTGGATTTGATTTCTTCAGCTTCGTCCTTGGAAGCGCCTTCCTTGACGGTCTTAGGAGCACCCTCAACGAGGTCCTTAGCGTCCTTCAGGCCAAGACCGGTAATCGCACGAACTTCCTTGATCACATTGATCTTCTTAGCGCCAGCTTCGGCGAGGATTACGTCGAATTCAGTCTTTTCTTCAGCAGCTTCAGCGGCTTCTCCTCCACCAGCGCCAGGAGCGGCGGCTACGGCTACGGGAGCAGCGGCGCTTACGCCCCACTTTTCTTCCAGGTCTTTAACGAGTCCAGCGATATCAAGCACGGACTGGTTGCTGAGCCATTCGATTACGTCTTCTTTTTTTAGGTCTGCCATTTTATTTCTGATCGGCTAGTTCGGTATTCCTCGTTTAAGGCCAAATCGGGCCCTAGCCTATATCTTTAGTTTTTGGTTTTTATGAGACGAAGGCATCCAAGCCCTCGAAATGATTGAAACTAGTTTCCGCCCTCCGCGTCGACTTTCGCCTGTAGTACGTTGAGGACACTCTGCGGAACCGCATTGATAACGAATACCAATTGCTGCGCGGGTTGACTGAGCAAGCCAAGAAGCTGTGCACGTAGGGCTTCGATCGAAGGCAGTTTTGAAAGCTCTTTAACTTCGCCCTGCTCCAGGAGCTGATTGCTAAGAACTCCCACTTTAACTTCGATCTTATCCGACTTGTCGAAGAACTTGATCAGCACTTTTGCGACGCCGGAAGGGTTTTTCCCTCCAATCACAATCGCGTTCTGTCCCGTTAAGTGACTATCCAATTCCGGGAAGCCGCGACCTTTAGCCGCAACTTTCAGAATGTTGTTTTTGATTACGTGAAATTCGGCCTCCTCCTTCGCAAGTTCACTACGAAGGTCAGCGATGTTAGGAACCGTAGCACGCTCGTAGTCGGCCACGAAAACGTAATCCGACTTGTCGAGGTGAGAATTTATCTCGTCTACTAGAAATTGTTTTTCCGGTCTCATATTTAAAGTATCCAGTTAAGAGTTAGTACTTCGAGTATTCCGACCCAGCGATTTTCAAGCCAGGCGTCATGGTTCCTGAGACACTCGCGCTACGAATGTAGCGGCCCTTGAAACCAGCTGGCCTTGCTTTCCCAATGGCATCCAGAATCGCGTTTACATTTTCAACAAGCTGTTCCTTTGAAAATGAGCGCTTTCCAACGCCAACACCCAGCGTTGCCGACTTGTCTAGCTTGAACTCGACACGACCGGCCATCACTTCCTGGATCGCTTTGTCAATGTCAGGCGAGACGGTGCCCGCCTTCGGGTTTGGCATCAAACCTTTGGGACCGAGAACACGAGCGATTTTACGAACTTCCTTCATGGCGTCTGGAGTCGCAACGGCCACATCGAAATCGAGCCAGCCACCTTGGACCTTTTCGATCATGTCTTCCAGACCCGCTTCCGTTGCTCCAGCCGCTTTTGCCGCCTCTACATCCGAAGTGAATGCCAGAACTCGAACCGTCTTTCCGCTCCCATGAGGCAACATCACAGTTCCACGAACCATCTCGTCACCCTTACGCGGATCCACGAGAAGCTTCATCGACAACTCCACAGTCTCGTCGAACTTTGCCTTGGGCAATTTCGCTAAGGTTTCGACAGCCTCTTCGACCGTGTATTCTTTACTTAAATCGGCAGCTTCTTGAGCCGCTCGAAAACGTTTAGTCAGTTTAACCATGTATACTCCTTGCAGTTCATGCGCCTTTCGGCTCCTGCATTGTGGGTTTTCTATATGTGTAAAATTAGTCGACGACCTCGATGCCCATGGATCGGGCGGTCCCTGCGATAATGCGCGACGCCATCTCGGGATCGCTCGCATTCAGATCAGCCTTCTTTGTCTCAACAATCTCCAAAATCTGTTTTTTCGTAACTTTCCCAACCTTGTCTCGATTAGGAACCCCAGATCCCTTGGCCAGGCCAGCTGCCTTCTTCAGCAGAACGGCGGCTGGGGGGGACTTCAAAACAAAGCTGAAAGACTTGTCTTGATAGACTGAGATTACGACGGGGAGAATCGTCCCTGCCTGATCCTTGGTCTTGGCATTATACTCTTTGCAAAAGGCCATGATATTGACCCCTGCAGCACCGAGTGCAGGACCAACGGGAGGTGCTGGATTAGCGCCGCCGGCTGGGAGTTGCAGACGAATAGTTCCGGTAATTTTCTTTGCCATCTGATAATTCTAGCTAGTTATGCGTTCGACTTGCCAATATTCCAATTCCACTGGCGTAAAACGGCCAAAAATGGAAACGGATACCTTGAGCTTGCCTTTTTCCGGATCGATCTCGTCGATCCGTCCATTGAGATTGAGAAAGGGTCCGTCGGTGATTTTAACTTCCTCGCCGACTTCG
>JAUHWE010000304.1 GCA_030424825.1 Verrucomicrobiia bacterium | reverse complement strand
GTCTGTGCCAGAAGACATCGGGTTTGCCCGGCCTCAAATCACCGAGAAAAAGGATCTGAGCGGAATCAGATATGACCATTTAGCAATGGGACAAGCCGCGGTCGATGTGATTTCGGGACAGATTATTAATAATGAACGCGGAACGCCGAGTGTCCCCAAAAACGTTCTAATCGCGGGGCATTGGCAATCGGGTAACAGTTTGAGGCCCCATATTAGATTATAAATTGCTAGTAATTAACACTTTATGAACTCCAACTTTATTTGGTTTACAGTTAAACCAAATGTGGCTCAAATCTCGTTGATCCAGAACGAAAATACGTTTCTATCACAGGCCGAACACTGATTCGGACTACTCAGAAATCAAACTAACTGAAATACCTAAACCACTTCATTGGGCGATAGACCAAATCTGGACCCTTGAAACGGCATGTCCGTCGACTGCGGTCAGCTCTGAAGCTAAACCCAGCTTCTCCCCAGACACCCGACCCTACCCGGAGTCATCCCTATTTCTTTATCAAGAACTATAAAACTAAAACCTACTAATGAATACCGAATATACTAAAACCTCCAGGAATGCCTCAGCATCCCTGATTCGCTTCGGACTAGCTAGTTCGATCGCGATGGGCGTTTGGTCCACAACCGCCTGGTCACAGGATTCGGGAGAGAGTGAAGAGATCTTTACCCTTTCCCCGTTCGCCGTTAACGCTGCGGACGAAACCGGATACGCTGCCACATCTACGCTCGCCGGAACCCGCTTGAAAACGGATCTCGGCGACCTTCCTAACTCCATCACGGTTGCGACCAAGGAGTTCATGGAGGATTTGAACGTCACCGACGCTACCAACCTACTTCCGTTCTTGGGAAATATCGAAACCTCGGGAGCGGACGGAACATTCTCAGGCGGCAACACCGCCGGTACCGTTGTCCTCGAAGGGCAAAACCGTAATCCGGAAAACAACAACCGTATTCGCGGTCTGGCCAGCGCGGACGCTTCCCGGAACTACATGCCTACCAGCATCGGATTCGATTCCTACAATACGGATCGCGTAACGGTCAACCGCGGCCCGAACTCGATTCTCTTCGGTCTCGGTTCTCCGGGCGGAATCGTCGATGCCAGCACCTTCTCCGCCAACCTGGCGACCCGAAACAAGGTGGAATTCACGGTCGGTTCTTTCGGCAGCTACCGCTTCAACTTCGACGTGGAACGCATGCTGGTCGAGGACAAATTCGGCATCCGTGTCGCTGGTCTGTGGGACAAGCAAAAATGGAGGCAGGACTTCTCTTTCGAAGAAGATCAACGCCTGACCATCGCTGCACTCTTCAAACCAGTAGAAAGAGGCAACCTTCGTGTCAGCTACGAAGCGGGTGAAATCGACGCTCGCCGTCCCCGCCCGAATGCTCCCGGCGATGGTGGAGTCACCCGTTGGTGGGACCCTTCCTTTAACCAAATCACTCACAGCCCGTTCGACGACGAATTCGGAACTATCGACCGCGACCTCGTTCGTGCCCCCGGCAACTGGTTCTACCAACCTGCAGTCGTTTATGAAGGCGACGGAGGAGAGCCCAGCCGCTTGAATTTCGCTTGGGAAGACACGGTCCGCGACGGATCCACTTTTCGGGCCTACACTGTTGGTTTGACCAAGGGAGACCAATGGTTCCCTTCACCGACTGCCGCGTCGACTGGAATTGAGTTTGGCTCCTTCTACAAGGACAACGAGATCATCGACCGCTCCGTTTTTGACTGGGTTGAGAATCGTCTCGACGGACCCAACGCGTTCGAACGGGAAGACTTCAACGTAATCAACGCCAGCTACGACCAGTCTTGGGACTACCAACTCGGCTCCTACGGTTTCGAGCTTTCCTACATGAAGGAATCCATGGAACGCGGATGGTTCGACCTTCTGGGTGGAGGCCGCGGCTACTTCATCACAATGGATATCAACACGACCCTCAACTGGGGTGGTGCCAATCCTAACTTTGGCCGTCCCTATGTCGCATCACAGAACCAGCGCCAGCAGAACGATATCGATCGTAACGTTAAGCGCGGTACCGCCTTCTACGAGTTGAACCTCAAGAACACCGACGGAGACGTCTGGAAGTGGTTCGGACGTCACACCGGTACCGTTTTCGGCCAGGAATACGAAATTGAAAACAGCACCATCAATGGTCGCAATCTGCTAGACTCCGCTTACTTGGCAGCCTCTCAAAACGGTTCCACCAATATGAATTCTGGCGGAGCCAATGCCCGTACCCAATTCTATGTTGGACCAAGCTTGGCGAATGCCGGCACTTACGTCGGAGCCAACCTGCCCGGCATTACTCAAGTGCTGAGGACAGACTCCACAACCGGTTGGTACTTCGATGAAAACGCCGGTGACGACGGAAGCGATGGAGCCTGGGTATCTATGCCCGTCTCAATTGGTGACGTGCGCGATGATGCGAACTTCTACAATCAGATCTA
Organism: Verrucomicrobiia bacterium; assembly: GCA_030424825.1. GTDB lineage: Bacteria > Verrucomicrobiota > Verrucomicrobiia > Opitutales > Opitutaceae > Pelagisphaera. Next base: position 3,699 of record JAUHWE010000304.1, on the reverse strand, counting down.
CGGCCAATCCCTGAACCGCCAGGTGACCGATTCTGAAGCCTACGTGCACCAAGCCTACTTCTTCGACAAGGAATGGCTCGTCGGAACTTGGGGACGTCGTACTGACGAAGTAACTTCCTACGGAGGCTCCGCTTTAAGAGACTCAAGAAATCTGATCGACATGGCCTCTCGCCAACTGGACAGCTCTCCTTCCGGGACGCCATTCAAAGCGACTACGGAAACATTTGGCGGAGTGCTGCACGTACCGGACGCGATTCCATTGCCTGACGGCGTTGATCTCTCATTTCATTGGGGCGAGTCTGAGAACTTCGAAATCTCTGCACCACGTATCAATGTTTTTGGCGAGATGATCGCTCCTCCACAAGGAACGACCACCGACGAAGGCTTCTCTATCGGGCTGTTCGAGAACAAGCTCTACATGAAGTTCAACTGGTATGAAACCGTGGCCGGCAACGTATCCTTCGGATACCCCGGTTCCCTCTTCGAATCAGACCGTCGTATCATTCGCTACAATACGCAGGAAGCTCGCGACGCCGCTGGCTACGTAGGTCCTCCAGACTTCTACAAGACGCTTACGAATTGGCAGATCGTAGATGGAGCCTCTACTGCAAGTGGTCAAAATGTTGAGCAGACCGCCACCAGCTTCAGTCTTCAAGACACACAGAGCACGGCTTCCAAGGGTAAAGAGATCGACATCATCTACAACCCGAACAGCAACTGGCGCATATCAATGAACATCGCCCAGCAAGAGGCAACGACCAGCAATATTGCCCCAGCCACGATCGAGTACCTGACCTACCGCATCGATGAATGGACCAATCCGAACAACCCGGCTTCGTCTCTAATATCAGATGAATCCGATCAGCCTGTTAATGTTCGTATCTACGATACGCTCCTTAACAATCTGAACAGCTCTCTGGCCCGTGAAGGCCAGCTGGTGAGCGAGCTGCGCGAGTGGAGATGGAACATTACGACCAACTACCGTTTCGACGAAGACTCGAATCTGGGCGGTTGGAACGTTGGGGGCGCTTTCCGCTGGGAAGACGAAAAAGCAGTTGGCTATCCCATCACCCTTCAGCAAGTCGACGGCCAAACCCTCGCCTTGCCGGACCTCGGAAACCCGTACATGGATGACGCCATCGAGCGACTCGATCTTTGGGTTGGCTACAAAACCAAGATCTTCGACGACAAGGTAGACTGGAGACTTCAGTTGAATCTCGCCAACGCGCTCAGCAGTGGTGAAATCATCACGACTGTCGTACAGCCTGACGGGACGCCTCGTTCCGTCACCTGGAGAGAAGGACGCACCTTCCGCTTGCGCTCGACCTTCGAGTTCTAGGCTCGAAACGACTAAAACAGACTCTAATCGCAAGACCGGGTGCTCAGGCGCCCGGTCTTTTCTTTTGCCCATCAACTACGAAGACTGGCGGGGCTCCAATGCAGGAGCCTCGATCTGTCGGTTCAGATCCTTTATCATGAGGTAGGGCTGGCGCTCGCCGCCATGCCGCGTTTGTTTATCTTTCGTTTTGCACTGCGGCACAGCGCAAGCGCGGACCCTACGAATTTCGAAATATTGAACTTCCATCCACCTTGAGTTGTTCGCTTGCCCCAGGGCGATCGCTTCACAAGTCTTAAAACCTTAATTCGATGAGTCGCCTACACGCAATCCTAGCCTTGCTCTGCCTTTCTTTTGGGAACGTTCACTCTCAAACAGAAAATCGCGAGGTCACCTTTGCGGAAGACGTCGCTCCCATCCTTTATGAAAACTGCGTAGCCTGCCACCGTCCCGATGGCGTCGCACCGTTTTCACTGATTGAATACGAATCCGTAAAAAAGCGAGCCCAACAAATCAGCGAAGTGGTCTCAACCGGCTACATGCCACCCTGGAAGCCAGATCCGAGCTATGGCCCACCCTTCCAAGGGGAACGCAGGTTGAGCCCGATCGAGATTGAAGTTCTCAATCACTGGAGCGATATCGGAACGCCCTCAGGCGATTTAGCTCAAGCCCCAACTCCTCCTTCTTTTCCGAATACATGGCAACAAGGCGAACCAGATGCCATCCTCGAATTTCCGGAGCCCTACCTTCTCCAAGCGGAAGGAACCGACATCTACCGCAATTTTGTCATTCCCGTGCCATTTAGCTCAATCAAGTACATTCGGGCCATCGAGTTTCTACCGGAATCGCAAAACGTAATTCACCACGCGGTTCTACAAGTCGACAAGACCACAACGTCGAGAGAGAAGGATCAACTAGAACCCGGAATCGGTTACGACGGAATGGGAATCGGCGCCGCCGCTCCTCCTGAGGGACAAATGGTGGGATGGACTCCCGGTCAAACCCCCTACCAAAGCTATCCGGGGACGGCCTGGGCGCTCGAACCTCAATCCGATGTCGTCATTCAATTGCATATGCTTCCCAGCGGGAAACCCGAATCGATCGCTCCCCGCGTCGGACTCTATTTCACAGAAGAGGCTCCGACTCGATCAAGTTTCGTCATGCAAATGAAGAACTACGATATTGATATCGCGCCAGAAAATGCCGCTTTTCAGATTGAAGAGAAGATGAACATTCCAGTCGACATGGATATCATTGGCGTGTATCCTCATGCCCATTACATCGGAAAGGATCTGGGAGCATACGCCCTCTTCCCAGACGGAAGCAAACATTGGCTTTTCCGGATTCCCGACTGGGATTTTAATTGGCAGAGCGACTACCGTTACGAAACTCCCGTTCGAATTCCCGCAGGATCGTCGCTCCACATGAGCTATCGCTACGACAATTCCAGCAACAACATTCGAAATCCCAATGATCCGCCAAAGCGCGTCCAAGGAGGTTGGACGTCGTACGACGAGATGGCGGAACTTTCTATCCAGGTACTTCCGGTAAAAAAGGAGGACCTCGAAGCACTCAAAAAAGCCCAAGCCCAATACGAGATCGAATCCGCTGGCGGCAAAGCGCGCTATGCCTACAATCTGGGCAACTACTTCGAGCTGCAAGGGCTATTCTCACGGGCAGGCAACTACTACTATGAGGCGGTACAAGAGGATCCTGCGTTTGCGAGTGCCCACTACAAACTGGGATACGTCCTTGAGCAGCTGGGCAACCTACGAGGAGCCGAGGATCGCTATCGCACGGCTCTAGCACTGAGGCCCGAATTGATCCCGGCAAACATCGGGCTTGCTCGCATTCACTATCAAAATGGCGCGGAGTTCCTGGCAATCGAACTTCTCGACCAAGTTCTACAGTGGGATCCGAAAAATTACGATGCTCGCATCTACCTCGCACGTATTCAACAATCTTACTCATCGCCAGAAAAGGCCCGTCTAATTCTTGATGCTGGGAAAGCGTTTCATTCGAACAACCCCTACTACCGCCTGGAGATGGGAAAGCTAGATCAAGCGGTTGGAGACAATGAGGCGGCTCTGGGCCACTTCAAATACGCAGCCGAAAACGAACTCGATTTATCGAAACCGCTTTCAAAGAAAGAATCGAACTCTCTTAAGTCAGAAGCGCTCCGTTCTCTCGCAGAAATCTATTTGAAAAGCGGTGACACTCCCAAGGCGGAAGACTATCTCGAATCTGCGATCGAAACGATGCCCCACAATTTCCAGGCTCTCCTCGATTCCGCCAAAATTGCTTTCGAATCGGGGAAGCTTAGCGAATGCATTGCCCGCATTACGCAAATAAAGGAGCTCCCC
>JAUHWE010000303.1 GCA_030424825.1 Verrucomicrobiia bacterium | reverse complement strand
CGCTTCGCAAACTGCGCTCAGCAATGAGGAAGTCGATATGAGGCCGCAGAAGGGAAAGCTCTACAAGATGCGGTATGAGATCGTGGAAGAGCCTGGCCGTTTTGTCGAAATTTCCACCACGCGTCCCGAAACGATTATGGGTGACACGGGAGTGGCGGTTCATCCGGACGATGAACGGTATGCGGATCTGGTCGGTAAGCATTGCTGGAGGCCGTTCCCGAGAGCAGAGATTCCGATTGTGGCAGACCGCTCGGTTGAAAAGGAATTTGGCACCGGTGTTCTCAAGGTCACGCCCGCCCACGATCAAGTCGATTTCGATATAGGAAAGCGGCATGACCTTCCTCTGATCGATGTCATGAATCCGGATGGAACTCTCAATGCCTTGGCGGGAGAAGAGTTTGACGGGATGGAGCGCTTCAAGGCCCGCAAATTCGCGGTGCAGAAGCTCGAAGAACTGGGTCTTCTCATTGAAGCGGAGGATTATGAAAACAATGTGGGGTTCTCCGAGCGAGGAGGGGTCCCGATCGAACCGCGATTGTCTGAGCAGTGGTACTTGAAGTATCCAAAAGTTGAGGAAGCCAAGCGTGCCGTGGAGAAAGGGATCATTCGTTTCCATCCGAAGCGATGGGAAAAGGTCTATTTGCATTGGCTCAACAACATTCAGGACTGGTGTATTAGCCGCCAGCTTTGGTGGGGACAGCGCATTCCTGTCTGGTATAAGAAGGGTGCAGATCGCAGCGATTCAGCCAATTGGCATGTTTCGGTTGATGGGCCGGACGATCCTGAAAACTGGGAACAGGATGAGGATGTTCTGGATACATGGGCTTCCTCTAACCTCTGGCCGTTTGCCACTTTTGGCTGGCCGAGCGAAGATCCGAAAGTAAAGGCCGAGCTCGATTACTTCTATCCCACCAGCATGTTGGTAACCGGATTCGACATTATCTTTTTTTGGGTGGCCCGAATGATCATGTCCGGCCTGGAGCTGATGGGGGAATCCAAAGAGTCTCTGACGGACGAAGAGATCGACCAGCGGGTGCCTTTCAAGGACATTTTCATCCATGGGCTTATCCGTGACGCCAAAGGGCGCAAAATGTCGAAGTCCCTGGGGAACTCCCCGGATCCATTGGACCTGATCGAGAAATTCGGGGCGGATGGTCTGCGTTTCGGTATCATCAATATCGCACCCAGTGGTTCGGATATACTGTTTGCCGAAGAGCGAATTGAAATCGGTCGGAATTTTTGCACCAAGCTGTGGAACGCCTGTCGCTTTCGGCAGATGGCGGGTGGGGTTGCCGAGACGCAAAGCCTGGAAGCGCTCATAGATCGGCTGGCAGGATCACAACTAGAGGGATACGGGAATTGGATACTGTATCGCTTGTTGCAGACAATGGAGGAGATCGAGGGGCAATTCGCTCGATTCGAAATGCACCAGCTCACCCATACCCTTCACAATTTCTTCTGGGGGGACTTCTGCGACTGGTACGTCGAGGCGGCCAAGGCGATGTTGCAATCTAAGGACGATCCGCGTCACGATGCGGCGCTTGCGGTATCTGATATTGTGATACGTCAGTCATTGCTCCTGCTGCATCCCATAATGCCTCACATTACGGAAGAGCTGTGGCAGTCGATGGGCTATTCCGTTGATGGCGGATTTCTGCAAGACGCCGGACTTTTGCCCACTGCCCAGCTGCGAGAATTGCTAGCCTCGAAGGGAGTTTCCGTTGACGAAGCAGGGGCGAAGCAAATCGAGCAGATCAAAGAGCTCATTACTCAAGCACGGGCGACTAAGGCGGAGTACAATGTGGCCTCGAAACGCGACGTAACTCTTTTTGTGACCCCGACGGACGAATCGAGCGCGAAAGTAATCTCAGCTAACCTCGATACGATCAAGCGACTCGCGGGTGCCGCGATTATCGAACTCAAGCAAACAGTGGAGAATTTGCCGGGTTCGGTTTCCACCTTGGGCACCGTCTATCTGGATCTCTCGAGCGCGGTCGACGTTGAGGCGGAAAAAGTACGTCTCAGCAAGGAACTCGAGAAGCTAGGTAAGGCGATTCAAGCGGGCGAAGGGAAGCTCAAGAATCCGAAGTTTGTCGACAAGGCGCCTCCTCAAGTTGTTGAAGGGGCCCGCAAGCAACTCGCCGAGACTCAAGCCAAGCGAGATGAAATCGCCCGGCTACTGAAGAGTTTGTAGGCGTTTCGGAATCGAGGACTTGTCTTTTTCGAGGATTGAGAACTCAGGATCGGCAGATCCTAGGGGATTCTCACTGCCACCGTTATAGGCTGCCGAGGGAATTCTCCTCAATCAACCCCTTGACACAGCCGTTTACCTAGATAGATAACAACCATAACTTAATAGATTTACTGGGGATTAAGAAAATGACGGTGAAAACGGACGAGAAATCCACGCAAAGTGTAGACTTGGAAGCGGCGACTCCACAGGAGAGAGTTCAATGGGCGGCAGAAATGTTCGGCGACGAGCTGATCATGACGACTAGTTTCGGTACGCATTCAGCGGTGATGCTCCATTTGGTGACTTCCGTGATCCCGGACATCCCGGTGGTATTCATTGATACCGGTTATCTATTCCCAGAAACCTACCGGTTCGCTGCGGAATTGACGGAGAAGCTGAACCTCAATCTCAAGAAGTACCGAGCTCCCATCTCAGCCGCAGAGCAGGAGGCGCTTTATGGTCGCTTGTGGGAAAAGGGCCCGGAGGGGCTGAAGCAGTACAATTTGATGAATAAGGTAGAGCCCATGGATCGAGCGGTGCAAGAGTTAGGGGCCAAGGCCTGGCTGGCTGGTCTACGGCGATCTCAAGGCGAGACGCGGGCGAAGCGCAAAGTGGTGGAGAGCCAGAACAAGATGACGAAGATCTACCCCATTCTCGATTTGAACAATCGTGAGATGCACCAGTACATCGAGTCCAATGGACTTTCCTACCATCCACTTTGGGACTTGGGATACGTTTCGCTGGGTGATTGGCATAGCACTTCAAAGCTGGAAGCGGGCATGAGCGAGTCGGACACACGTTTCGGAGGTGCGAATCGGGAATGCGGATTGCACGAACCCTCGGGAGACGTGGACTTTCAAATCTAGAGCCTCGGTTTTTGGGAACCGAAAATGGTTCCGAACCGGAATAGGAATGATAGGGCAACGACCTCCGGGCGTGCCGTGTTCTTTTTCTCTTCATGTGCGGCACGCCCGGAGGTCGTTGCCCTACCTTTTAGCCATTCTTCGAAATTTGACTAAGTAGACCTATTACAAGGCCTAAAACGAAAACGCCACGTCCTATGAGGAACGTGGCGTATTCGTTAAAAAGTGTCTGCTGGCAGGAGTTTAGGCCTTTTCGACAAGACCTGCTTTGATCGCTTTCACGCTGACCCACAGGCGTTTGACCTGTCCAGAGGGGAGGCGTACTTTGATGCGCTGCAAGTTCGGACGGAACTTGCGTTTGGTTGTTTTCGTTACGTGAGTACCGATACCACCGCTCTTTTTACTCTGTCCCTTGCGGTGGATGATGCTGCCGGTTGTCGGGCGTTTACCTGTTATTGCGCAAATTCTTGCCATGTCGGAAATTGATTAAGAACGGTGGAAAAAAGGGTAGGCTTGCTATCTTGGCAAGCAGTTTTTTGGGAAATGTCGGTATGGTCAGGCTGGCGGAGCCAGATCCGTTCTGACGGCGCTCAACGATTGGAATTTCTGACCCATTAATGAAGGATGGATTAATTGGCGCAGCGCGCCCTTCATCGGACCACCGATGCCTGTGTCGGATTCAAAGACCCCTTTGACAAAATCGGGAGCCCGATTGAGGACAAAGGACTCCTGGCTTTCCAGCTCAACGGAACGGAAACGGTTCTTCCCAAGAGCCGTTTCCAGCCAATCCCAGCAGACATGGCAGGTTAAGTCTTGTTGGCCGATGTACTCTAATAGATTGGGATTCTGCTGGTGTCTGCGGTAGGCCCGTGCCGTTCCCTGAGGAGTGTCGTGGGTGAGGGCTCGCCAGGTTTTTCCATAGTCGAAGGCAATGAAAGCGCCTTTCCATGGTTGCTGGATGATCTTATCCATCAAATTCAACGAGCCCGTTGGGAGGTCGACGATATAGCCCTCGGGCGCTAGATTGGGAAGCTGGGCGATTAGCGGAACAATCTCGGGCGAAATCGTGGACTCCTCAATGATACGGATGCCGGAATCACCCACTTCTACCATTCTTTCCTTCCAGGCTCCCTCTCGAAAAATGACGCTATGAAAGGGTTGGGCGTCAAAGAGCTCATTGGAGAAAACGACCAGATCGCCCTTGAGGGAAAGGGGCTCGTTCACCCGAATCGATTGCGTTGATTGGAATGGCGCCTCGGTCCCGTCCAGCAAGGCGGAACCCGGTTCCGCACCAATCTCCACCCAAGCAGTGTTCTCAGGGGTGAACCCAGAATTTTCTAAAAGTCCGATGGCGGCTTCTACAAGGATAGGTGCAAACGTTCCCTTGAGGGAGGATGCGGTAAAAAAATCGCTTTGGGAACTGCGGCCGACGCGTTCCCGAGAAGTTTGGTAGTACCCGAATTCGGGATGGTAGAGAGCGATTTCCACGAAATGATTGAATCCAAGAAGGCGATTTGAGTCGGATGCGTCTTCTAGGGCTTGCCGAATGCGGTTGGATGCTATTTCTGTGAAATCCATTAATACATGCTGACTCTTGCGGTCTAACGGATCGGTTCAATCACCAACTATTGATTCAGGCCTGTCTATTGCATCCGACGAAAAGCCAAATCATGAATTTCATAAAACGATTTCTAGTTGTAATGATCACCGCCCTATCGCTGGCGTTCGGGTACCAGTTCTACTCCGACGTGTCGCTGCAGGGAGGGTTCCGCAACTACTGGGAGTCTCGGCAAAAGGCGTCTGAACTGAGCGAAGCGTTGAGTCTGGTAAATGCGTTTTATGTAGAGAGCGAACCGGTCACTCTCGATGCCCTGACGGAATCTGCGCTCGCGGGAATGATTTCGGATTTAGATCCTTACTCGGAGTATTTGAACTTCGATAAGTTGAAGCAACTGGAGGAGGAGACGAGCCAGGAGTTTGGTGGGATCGGAGTTGAAGTGGAAATGCGTGAGAGGGTGTTGACAGTTGTGGCTCCTTTGGAGGGTTCTCCCGGAGAACGGGCCGGACTGTTGCGTGGGGATCGCATCGTAGAGGTGAATGGCGAAAGTATCAAAGGATTGAATATCATTCAGTCGGTATCCAAACTGAAAGGCACTCCCGGAACAAGTGTTGCAATCGGAGTGGAACGAGGTGTTGAGAAGGAGCGAGTCGACATAGAAGTGATGCGGGATCTCATCGAAGTCGATAACGTGAGAGGATCGGAGATGCTAGAAGAGGGCCTCGGCTATCTCAGGATATCCCAGTTTGGAAAGCGGACCAGCTCGGAACTTAAGGCGTCGATCGACGCGCTTATCGAAGCGGGGATGCGTGGGCTGGTGCTCGATTTGAGAAATAATCCAGGCGGCTTGCTTGATGTGGCCGTTAATGTGGTTGAGCTGTTCGTTCCCGATGGAGAACTAGTTGTATTTACAAAAGGAAGACATGAAATGATGAACGAGGAATGGTATGCGGAAAACTCGGGGCAGACCTACAATTTTCCACTGGTCATTCTCGTAAATCCGGGTTCCGCGAGCGCGTCGGAAATCGTGGCTGGCGCCCTTAAGGATTCGGGTCGTGGTAAGCTGGTGGGTGAAAAGACCTTTGGCAAAGGGTCCGTTCAAAGCATCCTGCCTCTAAGTGCGAAAACAGGACTTAAGCTTACGACTGCGAAGTACTATACTCCCGGTGGATACGTGATTCATGAAAACGGAATTGAGCCCGATGTCGTGGTTGAGTTGTCCCCAAAAGAGGAAGAACGGCTTTATATTCAAAGGAGTCGTTTGAAATCGATGCCTCTGGAGGAATTCGTGGAACGCTACGAGTTTGAGCCAATCGAGGATAAACAGCTCGAAACGGCGAAGCGACTATTGCGGGAGGAGCTTGGCGAATCTAGATGGTGATCTTGGGAATCGAAAGTTCGTGTGACGAGTCGGCCCTGGCCCTTCTGGATAGATCGAAGGGAATTGTCGGGGAGTGGATTAGTAGTCAAGTGTCACTACATGCTGAATACGGAGGGGTTGTGCCAGACTTGGCAAGCCGTGAGCATCTGAAGAACTTCGGTCCTCTCCTAGGGGAATTGGGCTCTGAGAATGATTTAAGTT
>JAUHWE010000302.1 GCA_030424825.1 Verrucomicrobiia bacterium | reverse complement strand
CGTCGTCGTCTCAATAGTACTTTCGACACTCGGTTCCTTTACTCACCATATTACCCACACTCGACCCAATCCACAACGTCTCCCCTATCGTATCATGAAGAATCCGCATTCCTTTCTCACCCTACTACCAGTACTGATTGCAGTCTTTTTCTGGAATGGCTGTTCGCAAAAACCCGAGGCGCTTGAAGATTCGAAGCACATTCTCTTCCTGGCCGGATCGGATTCTCACGGATGGGGATCCCACAAGCATATCGCCGGATCCATTCTCCTGTCGCAATCTTTGCCCAAAGGGATCGGAAATATCTCAACGGAGATGATACAGGAATGGCCCAGTGCAGAAAGCCTTTCAAAAGCGGACGCCCTGGTAATCTACGCAGACGGATGGCGCAAGCATCCGGCTAGTGAGCATCTGGAGGATCTGGCCCGGTTTATGGATCAGGGAAAGGGTCTGGTCGTATTGCATTGGGCTACCGGAATTGGGGCAGCGAATGCGGACGCCAAGGAACAGCACAATGATCCCAACCGGATCGCCTGGCGTAATCTAGTAGGAGCCGACTTCGAGGCCTACTTTTCGATCAGCAACCACTACACCGCCGAATTCGATGAACCCGCCGTCCATCCTGTAGTCGAAGGTGTGGAACCGTTTCATCTATTTGACGAGTGCTACTACCATCTGAGGGATACGGGATCAGTGAAACCTCTACTAAAGCTGCATCCCCCTTCCAGCACGATTCAATCCGGACTCACTCCGTATCGCGGGAACGACTACGCACGCAAGTCGCTGGCTGAAGGAGAAAAACAATACTGCGCCTGGGCCTACGAACGCCCGGAAGGCGGAAGGGCATTTGGGTTCACCGGTGGGCACTACCACTGGAGCTGGGCGAGGGATGAGGTAAGAAAGCTGGTCATCAACGCCATCGTCTGGGCAGCGGGGGCTGACGTGCCCCAAGGGGGCGTCAATACGCCTCGACCCGATGCGGCCCAGATGCTTCAGAATATGGACGTGGAGAACCCAGGCTGGACTCCGGAAGCCTTGCAAACCGCCCTCGATCTGGCTCAGAGCGGTAGCCCTATTCCGTGGGGACGGTACAACAACGGTGCTCTCGAGGGGCTTGAACCGGTTTCCCTTTTCAATGGCAAAACGCTAGATGGCTGGGTGGTTCGCGAGGGCGAGGAGAAGTGGTGGCGCGTCCGAGATGGCTACCTCGAGGGCGGATCTTTCGACGAAAAAGTCCCGTTCAATACGTTCATTACCCTTCCCAAAACCTACCAGAATTTCGAGCTGCGCTTCAAGGTTCGCCTGATTGCCGGAGAAGGCGAGGGCTTTAAGAATTCTGGCATCCAAGTGCGCAGCCAGCGACTTCCCAACCACAATGAGATGATTGGCTATCAGGTAGACGCCGGTCCAGGCTGGTGGGGCAAGATCTACGACGAATCGCGACGGCGGACCGTCATCGCTGAGCCTATGGACCCGCAAGGCATAGCGGAAAAGGTGCACGATTTCGATGACTGGAACGAATACAGGGTCATTTGCGACGGCCCACACATTCGCAGTTGGATCAATGGCGTATCCGCTCTCAATTACGTTGAGGAAGATCCGTCCATTCCGCTGGAAGGTTTGATCGGCTTCCAAGCCCACAGCGGCGGCAAATTCGTAGTGCAATTCAAAGACATCGATATTCGCGAATTTCCACCCCTGCCCAATTCTCCCACCTGGGACGGAGTCGAGCTCAAGGCCTGGCCCAAGAAAAATTGAAACAGTCCCGCTACGGGACGTTTCAGTGCTAGTCAAACCATTGACGACACCGCCATCCTAATAGCGTCCCGTTGCTCGCTGGCTTGATCAGATTCAATGGGAAAAGCGGGGACACAATTTGTCCCGTCCCCTTAACCAAACCGCCGTGTGTCAATAGTGTCTGATTTCGACTAAACAGTCGTAATCATTTGAATACAGTACACGATAGATTGAGGCTCGCTTTTCCGGCTGACTACCCAATCATCTCAGAAGCTATTCATCCAGCTCATGCTGAATCATTCCATTACCGTCAAAGCGGCGATTGCCGCGATAACCCTTAGCATTCTTTGGGGTGGGAATACTCCCGCTATCAAGATCGCCTTGGAGGGAGTTCCTCCACTCGCGCTCGCTGGGGTCCGATTCATCATGGGAGCCTTGACGGTTCTGGTTTGGGTACTGTGGTCACGCATTCCCCTCAAGCCCAACCGCAAGGAGCGTCAGCTTCTCTTCTTTCTTCTTCTACTATTTGTCCTTCAAATCTATACCCTCCACGCTGGTACTGATTTCACTCTTGCCGCCCACGCGGGAGTCTTCGTCTTAACCGCTCCCTTGTTCGTTACACTTTTGGCCCATTTTTTCCTTCCGGGAGATAGGCTCAACACTTACAAGCTAGCAGGTTTGGCACTCTCATTCGCGGGTATCGTAGTAATTTTCGCAGAAGGGTTCATGACATCAGCGACGGACTTCCTTATCGGGGACGCGATTGTCATCCTTAGCGGATTTCTTCTGGGAGCTCGCCAGGTTTTCACCAAAACGCTTACCCAGTCCATTCACCCGGCACGACTTCTGTTTTGGCAAGCAACCCTCAGCGTTCCGGTATTTTTCATCCTCAGTTACCTATTTGAGGACCTCGATTCCATTTACTTGGATACTGGCATAGTGCTCTCCATTGTGTACCAAGGTGTGGTTGTGGCCGGATTGTGCTTTATCTTTTGGACCCTGCTGCTCCATCGATACAATGCCAGCCGACTAAGCGTGTTCGGCTTTGTGTCTCCCATCGCGGGGGTCGTAATCAGTCACTTCCTGCTTGGGGAACCCATAACCAATGCCTTGATCATTGGAGGAATGCTCGTCGCCGCAGGTATAGCAGTCGTCAATTTTCGAGGAGTGGAACAAACTCCAACCGGCACAGCCCCCTAGTCGGGGCATAATAAAGTGGCCCTTTACCTCTGAAGCTGGACCAGGAGGCTAAGTTCGAGGAAAAACATTTTGCCCCATCTGAAAAACTGAGACATCCATTGTATTACTAAAGCTAAAGGTACTCACCGTTCGCGATTGCAGATACCCTCCCCAATTAGATCCATCTAGTGGGCAATACAAATTATGAAGCTACCAGCCACCTTGCCATTCTCCATTTCCCTACTGCTTTTCTCCCTACCCGTATTCTCCCAGCCAAAGCCTAACATTATTCTTATCATTTCGGATGACCAAGGCTATGCGGACCTTTCAGCGATGGGGATCAGGGACGATGTATCGACGCCTAATCTCGATCGCTTGGCTTCCGAGGGCACTCGCTTTCGGCATGCCTATGCCTCTTCACCCATATGCAATACCTCTCGTTGCGGCATCATAACCGGAGCCTATCAGCAGCGTTTTGGGATGCAGTGGTACGGCGGACCCGGCATATCGGATTGGGAAAACCCAACTATGGCTGAGCTATTGAAAAAAGCGGGCTACTCGAATGGCTATGTGGGCAAGGTTCACTACGGCTCTCCCAATGGTCCTGGAACGCGGAACTTTCCATTGGAACACGGCTTCGACGAATTCTTTGGTTCCGAGAATGCTCGTATTCATTACTTGATACACAACCAGGAAGCGATTGACGCCTTCGATGCCGCTCGATCAAAAAACCCGGAACCCAGTAACTCATGGGGCATGGGGCCCTTCCGCGATGGCGAAAAAGAAGTCGACATGGAGGGAATGAGCACCGAGATCTTCGGAGCTAAGGCCCGAGACTTCATAAGCAGAAACCAGGAAAACCCCTTTTTCTTGTATTTGTCTTTCAATGCCGTGCACAACTTCACTCATCAACTACCTCAGGAGTATCTGGATAGACACGGGCTGGAGGACTATGGCGACTGGGATCCCGCCACCGAACCTTACCTCGATTGGTACTACCGCTCCAGAAGGCCCAACAATCCAGACGGTCGGGCCCACTACCTCGGACAGCTCCACTACCTCGACCAGGAAGTAGGCCGTCTCCTGGACCACGTTGATGGGCTTGGGATCCGGGAGAACACCCTCATAATATACATGGGAGACAACGGCGGGTCTCGTCCCATTTACGCAGAGAATACTCCCCTACGCGGAAGCAAGTTTACGCTCTACGAAGGCGGCACACGGGTACCGTTAATAATCAGCCAACCGGGCACCCTCCCCAAAAACCGAGTCTCCGACAATGTGGTGAGCGCTTTCGACCTCCTTCCGACGATGCTCACAGCTGCCGGGGAACCCATTCCCGATTTCACCGACGGTATCGATCTCATGCCGCTCCTAACCGGCAAAGACTCTCAGCTTCAACATGATGTGCTGTACTGGAAAACGGCGGACGAGTGGTCGGTTAGGCAAGGCGACTGGAAACTGCATACGGTTCATGGGGAGGGGGCCGCACCCGTTGAGAAAGTGGAACTCGAACAGGGCGTTTTTCTAAGAAACTTGAGAACTGATCCATCGGAGAAGATCAATTTCGCCAAACAACATCCAGAGATTCTCGCGAAACTGGAGGGACTTCACCAAGCATGGATAGCAACGCTTCCGAAAAGCTTGAGTAACATTCCGTCCGCCACCGAGTGGGCCGAAGCCCCCAAGGAAAAATAAACTATTCCCCAAGCATTTTAAGGGAGCGGTGATCTGCGACAAACGCCTTCCCCCTTCAGGCTAGGCCCATCATCAGCTTCGAGGCATTCACCCGAAGGGGACAAACGCAACACAATCAACTCCCCCGCCAAACCGGGCAGAAACGGATAGTATATAAACCGTTGGATTCTTATCTAGATCGAAAACATGCAGGGTCATTGCTTGCGACGAACGCGCAAACGGCACCCCAGCAGCAGAAATCGATATAACCCGATTGATAGAACAGTCTCTTAAACGATCTGACCTAAATGGTAGCTCATTCGCTTCAGCGTGAGCTTCCAAAGAAATAGGGAATGAAGCCTTCTGAAAAGGCGAAAACTTCAATAGGGGACCACAATCTTTTTACGATAAACGGCATTCGCGGTTGTCGCAATCCGCCACCCTATTTACCAATCTTAACGCACCTGACGCGTTGGCTTACCGCCTTGAAATCAATAGAATAAACGAACAGGGCAAAGAAAACCGACTCTTCAATACCTCACTTCGAAAAACCAACCTATGCCTCGACTAGTAAGAAGGAAATTTATCAAAAGCGCCAGTTGTGCATCCCTCGCCATGGTCGGAGCCCCTTTTGTCGCTTGCTCTCGCAAATCAATTCCGAAGGGATTCGTGAAAGCGAACGTGCTTTCCCGAGATGTTTTTATTCCTTCACCCAAGCCTGGAGTTGCCACTATGGGAGCCAGCTACTACACCGCCCAGAATGGCTCTAGCATCATAAGTGTTCACAAATACATGAGCCGGAGCGACACAGTGGACATCGCCTATTTACGCCATTCCGATGACAATGGCCGTTCATGGAGCAACACATCCGAATGGGCAACCCGATTTGACCACGCGGAGGGCACTGGCCGTCGGCATCCACGCGGCGGATACGCCGACCCTGTTACAGGAAAGTATTTAACCGTTTGGACTGAGGGATTCCTGCCTAACGACGATCCCCTTGAAGGCATGAAGCAGTGGAAACTCCATTACTCCATTTCAGAGGATGGGGGCAAAACGCAAATCGTAAACGAGCAGATTATCCACGAAGGAGCGGAGTTCGACGAGATCCATCACATGCCTGGCATCACTGCGGGGAAAAATTGCCTCATGATGGGAGATCTTGGCGAGCGGCCGCTAACGCGTTCCGATGGCGTAATATTGCTGCCCGTACAGAGTACCCCAGTGGGGCCTAACGGGGAATATTTCAATCCGGGCGAGGGCTACACCTACACCGACTGCCTGCTCCTTTTCGGAAAATGGACACCCGATGGACGACTCTCTTGGACCGCATCCGAGCGAATTGCGGGGGATCCCCAGAAAACCACTCGCGGTCTCATCGAGCCGACTATTGCCGAACTGGCGGACGGGTCGATTCTCATGGTCATGCGGGGAAGTAACGATGCCCGCCCCGAATGGCCGGGCTACAAATGGTATTCTAAATCTCGTGACGGTGGCATAACCTGGTCCGAAGCGAAACCTTGGACTTACACGGATGGAAACCCCTTCTATTCTCCTAGCGCCACATCGCAGCTCATTCCCCATTCGGATGGCAGACTTTTCTGGATGGGAAATATCTCAAAGGAATACCCAAAATGTAACAGCCCTCGCTA
>JAUHWE010000301.1 GCA_030424825.1 Verrucomicrobiia bacterium | reverse complement strand
TGCTTACCGCTAATTGATAGTCGGGGTGAATCCGGTTGCTCGATATCCAGTCATCTATGAATCTCTCCGATTCCCGCCGCAACTCCCCCGCTGACTTCAGACCCAGAAGGTCCGACCAGGGATCGACTAGAGTCGCGGAAACAATCACCATGAGCCCAGTAGTCAAAATATGGCTAACAACCGCTCGGCCTTTATAAATGACCCGCTCACCGCGGATAATACTGAGATTGGGCAAGACTTCACTCAGCTGGACGATCGAATAGGGATTGTAGACTTCAAAAGCGATCCCCGTCCGGGTGATCTGAATGAGGGTTCCACGGCCATCTCGGCCTTGGCTGTTCTTGAAAACAACAAGGCTGTTGAGACCGCTAATCTGATTATTTTTATTCATTGTGAACTGAGGGAGCTCATTCGAGGGAGCAAAGGAACTATGCTGCCAATGTACGTCGAATCCGATCCAATCGTTCCTGGATGTTACTTGCTAGCGAAATCACCGTAGGGTATTTTGGCAATTCGGCAGCAGGGATGTTGAGCCCGAACTCCGACAGGATCGTGAGAGAGAGCTCAATAAGCATCAGAGAATCTATTCCTAAATTGTCGAGTGTATTATCCGGCTTAATTTTGCTTGCCGGAATTTTTAGCACCTTGCTGAGACCATTCATGACCAGATTCGTCAGAAAAGGGAGCTGATCCTGACTCTCAATATTCTCGAGTTCTTCCACCAGGACAATCGCCTTGTCATTCTCCGTCGATTTTCGACGATCCTTCATCAGTGACGCGAATCGCGACGAACGTTCAGCACTTGGGTTTGCTTTTGACCACTGATCCCAATCCACATCAAACACCCCAATCTGCCCCAACCCCAAGGACAGCGCCATCTCCAATCCTGAGAGAGCCTGCTGGTTCGAAATCCCGATAACCCCCTCTTTTGCCAAAAGCTGGCCTACAATATCATTTCGAGCAACAATTCCCGTTTCCGCTAGAGCACCCCAATTGATTGAGACTGCCGGGATCCCAATGGAGCGCAAGCGCCGAGACAACGCGTCCAGAAAAGAATTAGCCGCGACATAATTTGCCTGCCCCCGGTTTCCGACTAAGGACGAAATCGACGAGTATGATATAAAAAACTCCATATCCATGTTTTTGACGCATTGATACAAATTAATCAGTCCAAGTATCTTCGGAGCCATTACCTTATTCCACTTCCCAGCGTCAAGGTCTTGAATAAACGCATCCTCCAGTACCATCGCAGCATGGATAACGCCCCTGACGGCAGGTCCTTCGGCAGCCAACCTCCCGACTAAATCCCGCAGTGATTCCAAGTCTGTGACGTCTATGGATTCGGAAACAATGTTTACGTTTTTGGCTCTTAATTCGTCAATCGTATCTAGAGCTTCCTTACTTGTCGCTCCACTGCGACTCAGCAAAACGATCCGGTAATCCGATTCCTCCGCCAACCATTTCGCTGTTTCCAGCCCAAAGCCACTGTTTCCGCCCGTTACAATTACGGTGCCAGTTTTCGTTCTCCCCTGACCGTCACCGGCTTGAGTATACACTTTTACCTTACTTCCGTTAAACTGGAGGGCAATACTTCCCCTTTCCTTCCTACTGCCCAGATACTCTAGAGCAGAATCTATTTCTTCCGCAGCAAATTTTTCAACCGGAACGGATTTCAGCCAACCTTCGATAAACCCGTCGCGAACGCTTTCCAAAAGTGTCAGCGCTTTAGGAGAGCCCTCCAAACACAGCCGATCTACATCCACGACCGAAAACAGGATGTTCTTCTCCAATGCCGCCTTGGGGAAGCTCAAATCGACCGACACTTTCGAGTTCCGTACCTCTAGATAGAAACCACCGGTTGCGAGGACCTCCACTGCATGTCTCAGCTTTTTACTACCACGAGTACTCAATACCACATTCACCCCTTCTCCTTGAGTCATGTAGTTGATCTCATCGACGATTTCATCAGAAGTACCGCTCACAATGTGATCCGCACCCGCTTCTTGAAAGCGCTCCACATTCTCAGAACCAGTGCCGGTCAAGAACACTTCGGCCTCTTTCCATTTCGCTATTTGTATCGCAAATATACCTACATCTCCAAGAGACTGGTCTATCAACACTCGATCTCCCCGATTGATTTTGGCGATCTTAACAAGACCGTAGTAAGGCGCCATTGCACTTCTGAAGCCGAGAAAATCCTCAAACTTGGACGAGTCCGGAATTCCCAGAACTTGGTCCATACTAAAAGTGCCGTAGCTGCCGATCTGGTTATCACCAAGCGCAAGCACTTTATCCCCTTTCCGGAACGAATCTGATTCTTTTCCCATTTCGGTAACGATTCCCGCAAACTCTGAAAGAACGCGATAATCCCCTCTACTCACGTTTCCGCCAATATCGCTCGTGCATATCAGGTGAGTTTTCAACTCAATCTCATTGGGGCCCAGAACCGTTCTTTCCCCCCTCAAATAGGCGTGCTCACTAGAACCTGACAGATGACCCGATTCCAAGACAACCGCTTCGTCAGTCGAAACTTCCTCCCAGATGTCTTTAGGAAGCTCAGACTCAATTGAGAACCGGTCAAGCGTCATTGAATACAGCTTTTCTTCCCTTATGGCGAGGTCTCTCGGCAATGTACCCGCTGCCAACAGCAATTGGTTGATCCAAAGGATGTCCTTACCGGGGTCATCGCTGGGATCAAGGTCAATGATACGGCATTCAACATCTTCAATCTCGTTTTCAATGAGCTGAGGCAGACCATTCAATGCACTCGCGTTAAGTCCATTAAGACCAACCTCAGATCCCACTGACTGGGCGCCTTTCGTTACAAATGTAATCGAATGGACGATTCCATTCGATTTCCCAATGGCGCTAATCAACCGATTGGCTAAGAGACATTCATTCACAACCGCCTCATAGTCCAGGAATTCCGCTTCTACATCTAGCGGCCAGAGAGAGACAATGCGTAAGGCTTTATCGGAACCGATCTCTTGGAAAAGTCGATCAAAGTGCTCATCACTGCTTTCGCTGATCTGAAACCTGTCAGTCGTTTCCCGTTTAAACGCGCCCCCCTTCGAGACCGAAATACAATTAACTCCCGTCGACCGAATCGACTCCTCGATTCCATCGAATACCGGGTCAGCCGGTAGCAGTATCACAAAATCCTCCGCTGTACTTACCTTGCTTTCATCCGTCTCGAATCGGAATTCCTGCCATTTTGGAACGTATAGCAAATCTTCTATTCCGCTCGAATCCAGTGCCCGAATACCGGGCAACCGGCGCATGAAGACATCACGAATTTCCAAACAGACGTTCCCTTCCCCATCCATCAATTTGAGGTGGGCGTTAAACCAATCGGCAGTTCGGCTTGTGATCGTTCCATGTATCCATTCTAAAGGTCCTGCAGATCCATAAACGGTAATTCGATCCAATTTCTGCGGGACGAACGGCTCCTCACCCTCGACGATTGAAAGCAACGAATGAAACGCCGTATCCAAAATTTCTGGCGACACTATCGAATCGGTCGATTTCAACCCGATCTCCGGCTCAATCTCGACCAAAAATTCGTGATCCTGAATCCACAATCGTTTCGCTCTTCTAAAGGACTGGCCATATTGCAACCCTCGACGTTCGAGCATGGCATACATATCCGTCGTTGAAGTTTCGTTACCGAATAGACTTTTGAGCACTTCTAAATCGATGGTTCTGATTCTCGATGCGTCCTCGACTTCGGAAAGCACCCCAGAAGCATGCAACTGCCATTGCTCGCCCTCCTCATAGGTCCTGCTGTGCACATAAAAATTCTCGGACTTCAAATCGTGGCTCAGATACAACGCTTGAGTTGCTCCTTCATCCCGCTGCAACATATTATGAAAACGTATCTCACTCAAGGCCAACGCCTCACCCGCTCCCATTTCGCGGGCTAGCATGAGCCCCGCTTCTAAATAGCACGCGCCGGGAAACACCACTTGGCCATTGACGACATGGTCCTTCAAATAGGGAAAGAATCGCTCATTTATTTCGACCGACCAGATCGGTTGTGGCGCCGCGATTTTCCGATTTAGATAAACCCCTTTTCGTTGGCTGATTCTATCTTCAAGCGATTCTGGCGACTCGATCCAGTACTTTTCCCTTTGCCAAGGGTAAGTTGGCAACTGCACGAACGCGCCACCCAGTGGAGACACCGATTCCCAGGCAATCGCTTGACCCTGAACATAAAGCAGTCCCAGTGACTCTAGCATCTGCCTCTGCTCAGGCTTCTTTCGATTTAGGGATGGTGTCAGACGAACTAGGTAATCCGATTCGGTCGCGATTTCCTTAATGGAATGCCCCAAAACTGGATGTGGCCCAATCTCCAGAAAATCAGTACACCCCTCGCCTAAAAGGGACCGAATCCCATCCAGAAAACGTACTGGTTCGCGAACATTATGCCACCAATATTCCGCATTCATTCCATCTCCCGAGACTCGGGTGCCCACGACAGTTGAATACAAGGGTATGTGGGCCTCCTTGGGCTGGATTGAACTCAATGCTTCCCGCAGCATTGTTTCTATCGGATCCATCTGGCTACTGTGATAGGCGACTTCCACCTCCAATCGCCTCACAAATAGCCCATCGTGCTCGAACTCCTGAGCAACCGTTTCAATTTGCTCTCTATCTCCTGACAGAGTTACACTATTCGGGCTGTTGATCGCCGCGATCGATACCTTTTCGAAGGATGCGATTCGCTCCAACGCCTTTCGCTCACTCAATCCAGCCGCCAACATCGCACCTTTCCCCGCGAGCGTTTGCTGAAGCCGACTCCGATAGAGACTGACTGTAATAGCGTCTTCCAAAGTCAATGCCCCAGAAACATAAGCTGCCGCCACTTCTCCAACACTATGCCCAATTACTGAATACGGCTTTATCCCCCATGACCCCCAGAGTCTGGTCAATCCAACTTGGATCACAAAATTGGCGGGCTGCGCCACCTCCGTCTTCGCCATTCGGGAATTCGATTCTTCCGCGTTAAGCTCATCGAGAATCGACCACCCGGCTTGCTTTCCAAACTCCGCATCGCATTCCTCAATTGCCTGCAGAAATACCGGTTCCGCCTTCATCAGCTCGCGGCCCATGGCCCACCACTGCGGTCCCATTCCCGTGTATACGAAGACCAACTTCTTCGCTGCTTGCTCATCTACTAATCCGATACTCGATTCCTCTACCGATTCCCCCGTGCTAAATTGCTGGAGTCGCGTTCTCAGAGATTCCGGATCAGCCGCAAAGATCACAGATCGATGGAAATGATGATGACGCCGACGCGTCGCTGTATGACAAAAGTCGGCTACTCCTTTTTCATCGGAATTCATCGCCAAATGAAACGCGTATTTGGCAGCAACTTCCCTCAGGGCGGTTTCGCTCCGCGCGGATACCGGCACTAGAAGTGGCCTCTCCCATTCTGTCACGCCTTCTGAAACGGCATCAGACAGGGTTGGCGCTTCCTGTAAAAGCACATGAGCATTGGCTCCCCCGTAACCAAACGAATTCACTCCTGCGTAACGAATCTGATCGGAACGCTTCCACTCTACAACTTCAGTAGGTATTTGGATACAAACCTCATCCCAAGGAATCTTCGAGCTGGGATTCTTAAAATGCAAGTTGGGGGGAATCGCCTCGTTGTGCAGAGACAATACCGCCTTTATTAGTCCCGCCACTCCCGCACCCGCTTCCAAGTGCCCGATATTCGTTTTTACGGATCCCACATAGCACTTCGCTTTTTCTTCACGACCCTCTTGCAACACCTTGTGCAGCGCATTGATCTCCGCTGGGTCACCTGCCTGGGTTCCAGTCCCATGCGCTTCGACATAGTCAATATCTCCCGCATTGACTCCAGCACGTCGATACACGTCGCGAACAAGTGTCTCCTGGGATTTAGAATCCGGAAGCGTGATCCCCGCAGTACGCCCATCTTGGTTCGTTCCCGTCTCTTTGATAAGTCCGTAAATTCGGTCACTGTTTTCGAGCGCTTTCGAAAGCGGTTTCAGGATGACAACCCCCGCTCCTTCCCCTCTTCCATATCCGGCCGCATCTTCATCGAAGGCCTTGCAGCGACCATGGGGAGACAGGAATTTCCCCTTACTCATCACAATCGGAAACTCCGGTCGAAGCATTACGTTTACCCCTCCCACAATAGCAGTCTCGGACTCTCCACTCCAAATACTCTGGCAAGCAAAGTGGGTCGCTACGAGGGAAGAAGAACAGGCTGTATCCATGGTGACACTCGG
>JAUHWE010000300.1 GCA_030424825.1 Verrucomicrobiia bacterium | reverse complement strand
AACTTCCGGGAAACGAACGGACCTCGATGCAACTTTCACCCTAAAAGTCGAACCCGTCACCGTAGAGGTGATCATCACGAACAAACGGCATCAGTGGAAAAAAACCGAAGAAGCGGATTGGGGCGAGCGGGCCAAAGCGATCAACACGCAACGTCGCAATGCTGGAGAAGCCCCCTACGAAAATCTGATCGAGCTGGAGGTCCAGGTGAAGAACAACAGCGATTCGCCTATCGAGAAACTTAATATTAAGAATGCGCGCGACATCCTAGGCTACATCAATTCAGCGGTCGTCACGGATCCTGCCGTACCCTTAAAACCGATACGGCTGTATTACGCGGATGGCGCTGAGGTCGATCTAACCAACCCTGATGATGACACTGTGATAGGTGATGTAACCCTACCGGCAGAACAGACTGCCACCTTCGCCTGGGTGGTCGAGGCCTTCCAGATCGATCCGGAGCAGCGCGACGAACCTTACGAGCTGGAATTCAAGCCCCTGATCCTCGGCAGCATTGCCGGCAGCAACCTACAGGTTGGCAAGACCGAGCCCTTCAGTATACGTGTGCGAGAACCTCTTGTCGTCAACGTCACCAGTGATGAGCCAGACGCAGATCCCGAAGATGGGGTCATCGACGTGGATCTGGAAACGGAAGGCGAGCAAGTGTCCCTGCGCGCAGCGATCGACTTCGCCAACGAACAAGAAGGCCTCGACCGCATTGAGTTTGATATCCCTGGTGGAGGAATCCCATCGATAAAAGTTGGATTCCCACCAGAAGGAACCAACATCATGGCCACGGGATCAGACAATGACATCTTTCCGCATATCACTCGTAATGACGGTTCGGTACATCCCGCTCAGTTCACCATCGTATCTTTGTTAAAATCAACAGACCCGATTGAAATAGATGGCACGACACAAACTGGTGGCTGGGTGGAAATAAGTGGGAACTCAGGGACCGGGTTTCCTAATAATTCTTCCTCAAGTAAGCTACTTGCAAATGGCCTGGAAGTCGCCGGTGGTGATAGTGTTATTCGAGGACTGATCATTAACCATTTTCGAGGTATTGGGCTGGTTGTCAGTGAAAAGGGAAACAACTGGATTTACGGAAACCGTATCGGGACGAACCAGCAAGGAGATCAGTCGAAAGCCAACTGGACTAGTAAAGCTATAGCCAGTGGAAGAGTGTTGGACGATGGAGATTTCTACGGCGGCGGAGTTCTCGTGACCTCAGAAAACAACCTGATCGGTGGCATCAAAACGGGAGAAGGAAATCTCATCGCCAATATTATTTCTGATCCAGACTTGGATAACAATTGGGCATCTTATGGAGGCGACCTGACGTTTGCCGGAACCGGATCCACAGGTAGTCGGGTTTTCGGGAATTGGATAGGAACGAACGCAGCAGGAGATTCTCCGATATCAACAGAGGCGGGGGAATACGGGACGTACAACCGAGGAATCATCGTTAAAAATGGAGCCAAAAACATCACCATCGGAGGAAACTCCTCCTCAGAAAAAAACGTAATCTCTGACATCTGGGTTCGTAATGGCGCCTCCGGAGTCCAAATACAGGGGAACCACATTGGCGTCGATGAATCAGGCACCCGCAAGTTGGAAACGGACGAATCCTCAGATGAAATGGGTAAGATATTCATCACCCATTCCAGCGATGTTTTAATTAGCGGTAACGTTATCAAAGGGCGAACTTATGGCGCCATTGAGGTGGCAGCATCTTCCGATATTACGTTAACCGGAAATCGGATAGGCGTATTTGAAAACGGCAATAGCATGCAGATAGCTGCACGCCGACAAATTCATATCAGTGAATCCAGCCACATCAAAATCGGTGGTGAATTACCGAATGAGGGAAATATTATTGGTTACCCAAACTCAAGCGAAGGAAACGTTCTCACCACAAGAAATAATCAGGAAAATTTAGATTTCGTAGGTAACGAAATCGTAAGCCCGGTTAATTCAACGCTAGCGGAAAGCTCCAATGTCATAGACTTAGAGTGGGACGGATTGGATACCATCGACTACGGAGACGCGGATGGTAAGCAAAACTACCCTCGCTTAGCATTTGTAACCCATACAAACGGCATTATTCGATTTGAGGGAAACCTGGATTCTCACTTTGGTGGTAGTACTTACTATATCGATGTATATAAAACAGACTTACCTCTGCCATCCGGCCATGGCGGGTACAACTTAACTTATATCACACGGGGAACAGTCGAAACAGATGCAGCAGGTTTTGGACAGTTCGATATATTGTTTCCCTATTCAGACTTTTCAAACTCCGATTACTTTACTACGACAGCAACCCTGGTCGATGGAGGGAGCACCTCTGAATTTTCCAGAAACCGAAGGTTCAACGACAACTTTCTGCAAGAAGAATATGGGATACGTTACGGCGACCGCAATGGGGATGGCACCGATGACGTGGATCAGGACAACGTAGCCTCGTTTGGAGCTGCGAATGGGAAAGATACCACCGTTGAAGTGTCTGCAGCCAATGGTCAGACGAGCGAGGCTCCGCTTCCTGTAGCGCAATCTCACTTTCAGACCTTAGACGATGCCAATCCCACTTTGGCAAACATCTCGTCCGAAACGCAGGCATCGTTGGGCGCTCCTCGGAACTACACGTATTCCAATGGTGTGCTCACTTTCGAAGTGCCAGATTTGTCAGCCGGAGCTTCCGTATCCATCAGGCTCATACTTTCAGATGACGCCTCGCCCGACACCGTCTGGGCGCTGAAATCCGACGGTACATGGACCGACACCCTGCCCGCTACCATCAACGGTAATCAAGTCACCTTAACCCTCACCGACGGCGGTCCCGGCGACCGGGACGGCGAGGCCAATGGACGCATCGTCACCGCCCTTGGCCCCGCCACCGCCTTGCCTCCCATACCCGAGATGGATTTCACCTTCACCAAAGATGCTCAGTTCCACACGCTCTCCTGGCCTCTACCCTACGCCAATGCCTTTCTGGAATTCTCATCCAACCTCTCCACCGACTCCTGGAGCCCGATTGATTTTCTAGAACTAGAATTCGAAGACGAACGCTGGCAACTCACCCTACCCAACCCCGACAACGACCTTCTCCCAAGCGTCAAATCGACGGGATTCTACCGTCTCCGCTATCAGGAGTAATGGTGTTAGCGCGGATCACTCTACTCTGACACCTTATATGAAGCAC
This sequence comes from Verrucomicrobiia bacterium, assembly GCA_030424825.1. GTDB lineage: Bacteria > Verrucomicrobiota > Verrucomicrobiia > Opitutales > Opitutaceae > Pelagisphaera. The sequence continues at coordinate 3,058 of JAUHWE010000300.1, read as the reverse complement.
TGATTTTAAGTGACATTTTCAAAATAAAGTAGCAGTATCCACTGACCCTCTAGACCCCGAACGTACCATGCATATTCTAAACGCCTCCGATCGCATTTCCCGTAGAAAATTTCTCCGAGGAACAGGCGTCGCCATGGCCCTCCCCTTTCTGGAGGCGATGATGCCGCCCTTTACACAACGCCTTTTCGGATCCGCACCCGTGGAGAAAGCGCCGCGACGCATGCTAGCGATCTGCAACAACCTAGGCGTACTGCCCGACAGCTTTTTTCCCAATCAAGGAGGAAATGACTACGCGCTCTCGCCTTATCTTTCGGAGATCGCTTCCCACCGCTCGAACTTTACCGTCCTGAGCGGCGTCTCACATCCGGGAGTAGATGGGTCCCACTCATCGGATATTTCGTTTTTAACCGCCGCCCCACATCCCGGCGGGGGTGGATTCCGCAACACGATTTCCCTCGACCAGTATATCGCTCGCGAAATCGGCCACCTGACCCGGTTCCCCTCTCTCACTCTCGGAGTAAACGCTCAAGAAGGGAAACGAAGCTTATCCTGGACCGATGCCGGGGTGCTTATTCCCTGCGAGAACAAAGCCTCAAACGTTTACAAACAGCTCTTCTTGCAAGGGTCCGAAACCGAGGTCGAGAACCAGATCCGAAAGCTCAAGCTCGGCGAGAGCATAATGGACACCATTGCGGACCAGTCCAAGTCACTGAATCGACGACTGGGCGCTAGCGACCGCGACCGTATGGACCAGTACACTACAGCGGTGCGCGAGGTGGAGAATCGGATGTCGCTTGCCCGTGAATGGGAACGTCTCCCCAAACCGATTCCTTCGATGGAGATGCCCGTGGATCCTTCGGGCCCAGAACAGTATATGGAAAAGACGCGACTCATGTACCAGATGGCGCGTCTCGCCTTCGAAACCGATTCTACGCGCAGCATCACGCTTCTGCTCGATAGCAACAATTCACCAACCATTCGAGTCGCTGGAGCCGACATTTCGGACCGCTACCACAGTCTCTCCCACCACGGTAAGAACGAAAAGAAACTGGCTCAGCTCGATGCCATCGATCGCTCCCACATGCGCTTGGTAGGCGGACTCCTCGACGATCTCAAAAACTCCAGCGAAAGCAATTCCACCCTTTTGGACAATTCAGTTGTCCTCTACGGCAGCAACTTCGGCGACGCCAGCAAACACACGACCGACAACATGCCCATCCTCGTAGCGGGTGGCGGACTGCGTCACGGTCAACACCTCGCCTTCGACCGGAAGAACAACTATCCGCTTCCCAACCTTTTCGTCAGCATGCTCCAGTCCATGGGCATCGAGACCGACCAGTTTGCCTCCGCTACCGGCACGATGACTGGTCTGGACCTCGCGTAAAAAGTGTCTCGTTAGTCCAAAGGTAGGGCTGACAATACTTAGTCAGCCGCAGAGGGCGTGCTCCCTCACCAACGATCTATCGACTCAATCAATATTGTTTTCGAAATCTGTAGGGCGGGGTCGCTGACCCGCCTCTAGCCTAAGATTGCCGGGTCAGCGACCCAGCCTACAATGCTAAGAATTATGACGTCTCTAAGGCTAGCAGTCGCTTTCGCGAAAAGACATTTAACGTCAAAAGGACCGCTTCTATCTTCAATTCATTACGCACTATCAAGCCGTGATCAGGATCAATTTCACTATTCGCCACCCTCGAAGTCGCTACAACGCAAGGTGGCGAGGACCATAAATAATTCTAAATTGCTCATAGAAGTCGCCCGCTACCTTCAATTCTCTCCATCCTCGATATACTGGACCGATTCACGATAGATCCATTCACTTGCGATCACATCGTAAATCGCTTCGACTGCGGCAACTCGACCCACGCCGATTCTTACGAGTATCAATTTTTCCGTTACCCATGAGACATCAATCGTACGGAAATGTGAAACCGACAAGACCCGCGGCTTTTCCAGCCCATCTCCCTCAATCGTAATGAGCCCCTTTTGCCTTTCGTAAGGATAGGCATTTCCCCTGGTTCGAATAACGGTTGCCGATCGCTTTCGATTATCATCCCAAACGACGACCGGAACTTCGAGTGAATAACTGCCTAAATCGAACGCCTTGCCTTCAACCGGGTAATGGTCATGAAGCGCATCGGAGTAGACCCATTCATTCGCGTAGGATTGAAGGGAGAACAGTAAGAACGCTGCGGCGAATAGTTTTCTCATTCACCTTCTTCGCATTTCCAAGAATTCTCCGAAGTCGTCCGTATCTCCCTCTCACTTCGGGCGATAAAATCGTGTTCCTTCACTTTCCAGCGATTGGCCCACTTCCGCTTATGCGGCTTGCACAAGGGACAAGACGACCGCTTCTCTTTGTATTGCTTTCTCATGACACGTTGGTTGCCCTACTTGCTGACTCGCTTCAATCGATCGAGTTCCCGAAAGATACATCGAACCGTTTGAAACCAGCATCAGCGAACCACTTTTGAAATCCCTCTCCGGAATTGTCAAACGCATTGCCCCATTCGATAGCGGCCAAAAGGACTTTGAGAGTGAACCGGGTTTACAAAAAGAGAATCCCCACAGCGAGCTTTGAGAGGCCTTCCAGGCAACGGGCGAACGCCGCGTGCCCAACCCAAATTTGAAGATCGGCCGCTGTCTCAGTTTCCACACCTCATTCAAGGTTTGAAATCGTGCCATAACTATCTATATTTTCCCCAATACGGCACATTGGCTGTATCGAGCCACGAAGGACGCCTTAAGAATCAAGCCTCAGTAAGAGGACAACACCATGAAAACGACCAATACTTTGAGCACCGCTTTGAAGCTGATCAGCGTTGTCCTGCTATTCAGCAGTACGCCCCGAATTCTCGCCGAAAGCGACAAGCCAGTCTTTCGGGCCGGGGCAGCCATCAGCAACATCACACCGCCACTAGGCGAATTGATTGTCGGTCCTTCGAAGTCGCTCCTCGCGGCAAAGATTCATGATGAACTGCATGTCCGCTGTCTGGCGCTGGATGACGGCAAGGTAAAACTCGCCATCGTACTCTGCGACAACGTGGGCATCCCCGTC
>JAUHWE010000299.1 GCA_030424825.1 Verrucomicrobiia bacterium | reverse complement strand
GCTGGAAGCCCTGCAAAATGAGCTTTGGGGGGCGGTCGAAAAAGCGAAACAGGCGGCGGTGTTTAGCCGCCAGCCTCACAAGGTGCGCTTTGACGAAAAGCTTCAGGCTTTCATGGTTTCGTCGGGTGGCGAGGAAATGGCCTTCAAGGTGGATACCAGTGGTTTTGGGGAAGGGGTTGAAATAGAGGTCCTTTTCAAAATGGTTCTACCCAAGGATGGCTATCGCCTGGTCCGTGGGGAGTTGGTGACCCATCGTGAAATCGAATCAGTGACTTTCTATCCCGACGGGACATGCACTCCCTTTTCGGTGGACTTGAAAATTGGGGATTATGAAAGTGGATACCAAATCGACCCTTGGACCGGGTCCCAATTGACGGCACCGGAGAAAGACGCATGAGGAGTCGATCGAAGTGGAAGGGACAGCGAGGCTTCACGATAATCGAAGTGATGCTGGCGCTTGCCTTGTTCGGGGTCGCGGTCACGACCTTCACGGCGTCATATCTGAATATCATCAACGCAATCGCGGCCATCCAAGTCGACCAAGCCTACGAGCAAGATCTGTCGATGATTCGATTGGCGGCGTTTTCGAGCGTACTGATCGAGGATCTAGAAGAGGGTGGAGAGGTCTTTACCGGAAGCCATGGCGAAGCGTCCTGGAAAGTTGAGTATGAACCGACCTTAGTTGCGGATCTCTTCAAGACGCGTCTGCTCATAACGATTCTGGACAAGGAAAAGGACGAGATGAAGGAAGTGGAGGAGGTTCATTATCTGACACGCCCCACTTGGTCGGACCCGGTAGAGCGGGCAGAACTGAGGGCGGAAACACGCGACCGACTCCTCGCAAAACAGACGGGTCTAGAGTAGTCGCATGAGTCTTGGAACGCAACGAAGACGCACGCTCCGGTCTCGCAAAGGGTTTACTTTGCTGGAAGTGATGTTCGCTGTGTTTATGGGCTCGGCTTTGCTAGTCGCCGCCACGGCCTTTGTCTTTGCCCTTGGGGAGCTTTGGGGGAAGGGCGCAAATGTATGGCTTTTTCAAAAACATGTAAGAGGTGTATCCAGATTTTTAGAGCAATCAGTGCAGAAGTCGGGATGGAAGATGCCGGCAGGGGAAGCCCAATCCCCCATCTACTGGTCCAGTCGCGGTGGCAGGGCTTACGAGAATCAACAATTGCTTACCTTTGAACTGGAAAAGAGTCCGGGTGTTCTGGTCTGGCCGGATACGCCGTTGCCCCATGTCGTTTGCTCGCTTGAGCTAGATCGTGACGAAGGGCTTTACCTGCTTTGGCGGTCGCGACTGGAAACGGATTTTGAGGAGGAGGAACCACGGAAAACCCTCATATCCCCTTTCGTTACGGATATTAAGTACTACTATATAGATGCAGAGGACGAAGATGCGGAATGGGAGGTTGAAGACGAGCCGACCAAGGAAGCCGATGGCCAGTTCCTCTTGCCACAGCGAATTGAAATCGTCTTCGAATACGAAGGCCGGGAGGAAAAACGCCAGATCGTCTTGCCTGTTCTTTTCAATGGGGTGCCTTTTTTCTGAGAATGAAACGACTGAACCCAAGCCGACATCGCTCAAATAAGGGCTCCATTCTTTTGATGGTGCTCGTTCTCATCATCGTGGTGAGCTACGTGCTGACGAAATTCGTCGAGCGGGCTCAGGTGGAAGTGCAGGGTGAGGGGTATTATGTCGAGCGAACCCGATTGAGACTGCAGGCTTGGTCAATGCTCGAAGTCGCGGTCGCGGTTTTGGCGGATGTGAAAGCGATCGACAACGCGATCTATGCCCCCGCTCAAGGTTGGGGCGATCCTCTCGACTACTCGAAGATCGAAGTTCCAGAAGGGATGAACGTGACCTTCGAGTTCATCGACGAATCCTCGAAGCTCAGCATCAATGAGCTCGATGAAGGCTCCCTTTTTCTGCTGTTCGACGAAATGGACTTTGATCTGGATGTGAGCCAGACACTGACGAACACGCTCCTCGACTGGATCGACGAAGACGATGAAGCCCGAATCGACGGTGCCGAGTCGAGGGAGTACAGCACGACGGATTTGGAAATGCACCCGTCCAACGCGCCGCTCCGGTCTTTGGATGAGCTCTCTTCGATCATTGGCTTCAAAGACCAATTTTTCGATGAGAACGGCTTTCCGAACGACAATTTTAGACGATTGTCCGAGGTGGTGACGTACCATCCGGTACTGCAAATGAATGTTAACTCCGCATCCCCGCTCGCCCTCCAATCCCTGGCGGGGCTGAACGAAATCCAAGTTGAGACGATTCAGGACTACCTGGCGGGCCTTGACGGGGAAGCGGGGACATCCGACGACAACTATTTTGCGAACTCGGGGGAAATGACCGATGTGATCGGCGAAATCGGGCGGGGCGTTCCAATTACGCAACAAATAAGTGTCTTAACTGTGAAAGTTACCGTGCAGGAAAGTGGAAGTTCGTATAGTTTGATTGGAACCTTCAGCACTGATACGGAGACCACAGAAAATGGTGAAACCGGAGATCTCGAATATCCGTTCGTTTTCCTTGAGCTTAGGGAAGAGCCCGGTATGAATAACGCCAATCCGACTTGATCGACAGAATAACCGTTGTGCCAGAATCACTTACTAAGCCAGAAAACGATAGAATGATGACGATGCAGGTCTCTACTGCACCGGGTCATGTATTCTTTTGCCGCCGAGTGGAGATTCCCGCCGATGTGGCCGATAGTGAGCGGGAAAGCTTTTTGCAGCTTCAGCTGGAAGGAATGTCGCCGTTCCCGCTCGAGCATCTTCAGTTCGGATTCTGTGTCGATAGTTCGAAGCAATTCGCGTTTATATATTCTGGATACAGGCGGTCGTTTGACAATGCCGAAATATCGAACTGGCAAACGCAGGAAGTCGTTATTCCGGAATTTAGTATCGGGGTACTGGCGGGAAAAGGGGAATCCGGTACGCCGCTCTTACTCGTCTCTAGTTCGTCAATCACCTATTTCGAATTCGACGCTCAATCGGAACTGCCTTGCTACTTCGAGTCTTTCCCTCGGGAACAATCCGAAGATGGAACCGTTCGTCCTGCCAGTGATGACTTGGACGTAATCACGGGACGATTGGAAGGCCGAATCGGCGATAGGACTCCGCGTATCTGGAATGCGGGTACTACCATCACAATTGAGAAGAAGAAATTCGAGCTTCAGGCGACGGAAGCAGGCAAACCCATTACCGTTCGAATTGACCGCGAAGTCTTGTGGAGTATGGATCTGCGGGATCCCGAGAGTATCGAGCAGGCGAAGCAGGAGGAGCAGCGAAACGTCATCATTTGGCGAGTCGTGCTCGGTCTGGCTGCGGCTTTGGCGCTTTTAGTATTTGGGGAGCTGTTGTGGTTTGGGGAGCGCGCCTATCTAAATTTGCGCCAAGACTGGAATACGGAGCAGGCGCCTATTGTGGAGCGCATTGTCTCCCAGCAAATTACCATTAACGAACTCAAAAGTTTTGCGGATTCCGACCTGGTGCCGTTCGACATGCTGGTGGCCATACAGCCGTTTCTCACGGATGCCGTTTGGTTTACCAAGGTGGAGACCAACGGGACCAATAGTCTGAAAGTCTTTGCCAATGCGACGAGCAATGGGCAAGTCAACCAGTTCAAAGCCCGACTGGAACGCTTTGTCAAAATCGAGACGGTCGAGCTGGAGAATATCCAAAGTCGGCCGGGTGGGGCGACGTTTACTGCATTTCTGAACTTCAAGAGAGGCTCGTTTTCAAGCCGTGATTCGAGCAAGGAGGTAGCGAGCAATGGCTAGCGCGAGTATCAAGAACGATTTCCAGTATTGGGTGGCCTTTTTGCGCGTCCGCTTTTTTCGGCTGTCCATGCGCGAAAAGGCGCTGACAGTCCTGTTTATCGGCGCGTTGCTGGGGGTTTGGTTCTCCTTTCAGATCGAGCGGCATGGGGCAGCCCGGTTCGATATAAAGGTCGCAAACAGCGCCGCGAAAGACCAGGGAGACTACCTGGCTCAGCAGGGCATCACTGCAGACGAGTACAACAGTCTGATCCAGGACATCAATCTGGGCGAACTTCCCTCTGTGAATGAGGTTAATGCGCGTATCGACGACTTGATACGAAAATATGGCTTTGGGGATTTTAAGATCAATTCTCCTAAATCGAGTGTCGGCAACCCGCTGACCTTCCATACCTTTACCATCGATCTTGGAAAAGCGAACTACAACCGGCTCATTGAGTTTACGAATGAGATCAAAACGAATTTACCCTATGTCAGCTTGCGTCAGATTACGATTCAGGCGCAGCGTCGGACCCCGGAATTTCTCGATGTGAAGCTAGAATTGAAATCCATCGAATACACACCATGAATTATTGGATACGAAAAGCGAATTTTGTCGCCCTATCTCTATTGATCAGTTTGGGGTTTCTGTCCCCAAATGGAATGGGTCAAGACACACCTCCTCCCGTGGTCAATGCGGCTGAGGACGATCCCGTAAGAATTCTTTTCAGAGGAGAGCCCCTTGTGGGCGTTCTCCATTACTTAGAGACGCTGACGGGCCGGTCTGTGATTCGCCCGCAAGCCCTGCCTACTCCGGAGTTCACCTTTGATAGCCGAGGGGACATGACGCTCGATGAAGCGATTCTCGCAATCGAAAGTCTACTGAGCATCAATGGCATTGGGGTGACCCCGCTCGGGGATAAGTTTCTCAAAGTGGTGGCAATCAACACCATTCGCACCGAGGCGCCCGAACTGGAAGTGGATACACTGCTGGATCGACAGCCGAGTGGGAAAGTCGTGAGCAAACTGTTTCGACTTCAGTATTTGGATTCACAGACTTTCCAGTCTCAGATACAGCAGTTTTTGAGTCCCGGATTCAGCACGATTATTCCGTTTCAGAACTCCAACGCCGTATTGGTGACGGATACGATTAGCAATCTCCAGCGCTTGGAGTATGTCGTTTCCGAAGTGGATAAACCGAGTCGTCTCAATGTGAAGACGCAATTCTATACCTTGCAGTACGCTCAAGCGAGTGAAGTGGCGGAGCAAATGCAGGGATTAATCGATGCGGCGAGAGCGAATTTTGGTGAACAGTCAAATTCTGGATCGAATGGAAATAATCGAAATCAAGGCCGGGGTGCCCAGAATGCCGGGAACGATCAGCCTCCGCGACCTACGGTCAATGCCGCGCCGGTGGGAGAAGGCGCGATCCCCAGCCAGATTCTATTTGGGTCAAATACAGCCATCGCTTCAGACGATCGAACGAATCAGATCATCATAATGACGGAGCCGTCCAATATCGTGTTTTTCGACGAGATTATCGAAAAACTGGATATCAAGTCCGACCCCGCGACCCGCATTGAAGTCATCATTCTCAATCACGCTCAAGCGACCGAAGTGGCGGGACTGCTGAGCAGTTTCGTGAGCGGCTCCACCTCGGCGGAAACAGGGGACCGCTCCCAGGCCAACGCCAACCAGAACCGTCAGCAGCAGAACCCCCGAGCAAACCAGAGTGTGAGCCAGAACGGCCGCCAGCTCTTGCAGGGCAACCAGCCTCTGCAGCAGCAGGTCCGCAACGCGGTCAGCACCACTCTGGATGAGCGGGACAGCCAGTTTAGCGAGTTCATGACTATCGAGGCGGACGAGCGCAGTAACTCCCTCATTATCTCCGGCACGCGCAGCGATCTGGACTTGATGACCGAGCTAATCGCCAAGATCGATGTCCTGCTCCCGCAAGTACGAATCGAAGTGATCATCGCGGAAGTGAACTTGGACAAGGATTCCAATCGCGGTATGGACGAGATTTCAGGGACCTACACGCAAAACGAAGCGGCGGGAGAATCTAACATTACCAAATTGCAAGGGCTCAATCTTCTGGGAATCGGAGCTAATAACGTGGAGTTTAACCTAGACGCCACTACGGGTGTCATCTCGAATCTTAGCTTCGACGCAATTTTGTCGGCGGCTGAGAAAAACAGCAACGTGCGTATCCTATCGATACCGACATTGCTAACGACCCATAATCAGGAAGCCACATTCACCGTGGGTCAGCAGCGACCCATCGTCACGGGCACAACCACTGACAATACTTTGAGCACGTCGGTGAGGGAGACGGTTCAGTACCAGGACATCGCCATCGAGCTGAAGGTGAAGCCGCTCATCGGGCCCAATGATGTGATCCAGTTGGAGATCGATCAGTCGGTGAACGACATCGATGGGTTTGTAGTCGTGAATGGAAATGACCAGCCCATCATCGGGCGCCGGCAGATGGTTTCCTTC
>JAUHWE010000298.1 GCA_030424825.1 Verrucomicrobiia bacterium | reverse complement strand
AGCAGTTCGCCACACTGAAAGAGATCGTTCCCTTAGAAACGTGGATACAATCCAAGGAATTCGGCGAATCCGTCGCCAAAAAGCTTATCGACCTTCGATCTAATGACGGATCCACATCGAGCACTACTTACATTCCCAAAGACGTGATTGGTAAATGGAGACGAACACCACCCGACTTTCGTCCACCAGAACTATCCCATTGGCCCCTTATCCGCCCCTTCGCCATCGAAAGCGCTTCTGAATTCCGCCTTCCTCCGCCACCGAGTCTAGTATCTCAAGAGTACACTCACGCACTCGAAGAGGTCCGTGAAATCGGTGCAGCGGATTCGAAGATCCGGACTGCGGAACAAACCGAAATCGCTCAGTTTTGGTCCTGCTTCTCCTACACATCAACTCCGGCCGGTCACTGGTACGAAATCGCAACCAGAACCGCCCAAGAGAAGAAGCTCCCTCTTATTGAAACTGCCAGACTGCTGGCACTCGCCAACATCGCCATGGCCGACGCAGGAATCGCTTGTTGGGATACCAAATACTTCTACGAGTCCTGGCGCCCCATTCAAGCCATTCAAGGAGCAGCCAAGGATGGCAATCCCAGTACAGCGCCTGATAAAACATGGAACTCCCTTCTAGAGGCGCCACCGCATCCGGAATACGTCTCCGGACACGGAGCCTTCAGTGGCGCCGGCGGAAAGATCATGGAACTCTTTTTCGATGCGGCGGACGGCTACACATTTGCAACCACGAGCAGTGCTCTGCCCGGGGTTGTGCGCAAATTCGACAGCTTCGCCGATTGTGTCGAAGAAATTTGCGACAGTCGCCTCTATGGCGGGATCCATTTTCGCTATTCCAACGAACGAGGTAGAGATCTTGGCGAACATGTCGCAGCCTTCGTATTTGCTACGCAACTTCAGCCCATCCGTACGAAAAATCTTCAAGCATCGTCAGCTTCCTCGAAAGAATAACTTCGAGGCGTTAAACCGATTCAATTTTATTCCCAACCAAGGTCCGTTCCAAATCGTCGATTGCAAACAATTACAGGTCACAGTCTCAAATCTCGAATATCCTGCACCTCAGAAATTCCCCCCAAAAGAATCTTTAAAACCCGGTCAATATCTCCTCAGTTGCACTTTAACGGATAAACGTTTATACCTAAAAGCGCAACCCTTCCCAATCTGATAGGCTACTCTACTTTTTTCTCTCTTGCCAATTCTCGATCTGGGCGATGGCCGCACCCGAAATCAGTTCGTGAGCGCCATCGAATACCGTTACCGTTACACTTCCCGAGGTTCTTCTAAAAAGTGGCTGCTTATCTCCATAACCTGGATCTGGTATTTCACTACGAAGGGACTTGGGTACGTCTGCTTTCCTTACGAAGTGACGAATCTGCCGCTTGCTCAGTCGATCTTTTCGATCGGCGATCGCGTTGAATGCCAAAAGCGAATGACTGACCGGAACGCTCCCATCATGGCCGTCGCGAATCCCCGTGTTAATATGTAGATTTGCACCTTTCGCATTTTCCAAGTAGGCAATAGGCGAGCGTTTCCAGTACTCTGTATCCACTTCGGGACTATCGCCGGGTGCACCTCCACAGGAAGCCACAATTTCGTCCGTGTACCGAAGCTTTCTCTCTTTCGTCTCAAAGTACCATGCTTTCAAGTCGAAGATTGGGACCCATGCAGATACTCCGGCCCACAGATTGGGATGGCGTCCTACCATCAACAAGCACGCGTAGCCTCCACCCGATGTGCCAACAAGATAGATCGAAGACGAATCGATAGACCCTGTGCTCTTGGCATATTCGACTGAGCTCAAAATATCTTGTACTACGAGCTCGGAGCCTGACGCCTCCGGTCTCAAATTGCGTCCTCTAAAATCAGGATGCAAATAAGCCCAACCATTCTCGACACACCACGCTTCAATGTCTGAATGCAATGTCTGCTTGTAATCGCTAGACCAGGAATGCAAGGCGACAACCATCGGTACTTCGACCTCTCCACCCGGATGGTAGAACATCGCCGGCTGCATCGATTGGTCCGCCGCGCTTAAAAACCTAATCTCAGTCGCCGACTCACCAAAAGTGACAAAGGACAAGACTAGTACACAAACAATTCGTAGAATAGGTAACATCATTCAGATAGCTATAGCACCTTTGATCAAAAAAAGTCCAAGTCCAATATTACTACTCAGATAATTGATTGAAAAGAGCCTCCTATCACTATTCTCTCAAAAACCTATTCCTATGCCCCAGTTTTCATTAAGTCGCACTACGGTCATCGACGCTCCAACCGAGACTGTTTATTCCAACGTTCGCGACTTCAAGCAATGGCCCATTTGGTCTCCCTGGCTAATCGCCGAACCGAGCTGCAAAGTCACGAACGCACAGGACGGCAAGAGCTACCGTTGGGAAGGGGACATTGTGGGAAGTGGAGAGATGGAAGTCATCGGTGAGGAATCGAATCGAAAAATCGACTATCGCCTCACCTTCTTAAAGCCATGGAAATCTGTCGCATCTGTGTCCTTTGATTTCCATCACAAAGGTGGATCAACCGAAACGACCTGGTCGATGAATAGTTCGCTTCCTTTTTTCATGTTTTGGATGAAGAACATGATGATCGCCATGATTGGTATGGATTATCAGCGGGGGTTGACCATGCTGAAGGACTATATCGAAACCGGAACCGTCCCGTCTAAGCTCGAGTTTCCCGGAGTTACCCCATTCGAGGGTGGTGTCTATATCGGCATCCGAACCTCGTGCCCCATTGCGGACCTTGGCATCCAGATGGAAAAGGATTTCAAAACTCTCCGGAACGCGATTGAGACGTCTGGCATCACTCCCTCCGGGAATCCCTTTTCTATCTATCACAAGTACGATCCGGTGAATGGGATCACTGAATACACATCCGCTTTCCCTTTGGAAACGGCACCTGAAAGCGTTCCCAGCGGATTGTTCGTCGCCCGCATGGATTCCTGCGACACCTACCGAATCAGGCACACCGGGCCTTATCGCCATTTAGGAAATCCCTGGTCCGCAGGGATGATGCACGGAAGAAATAAGGTGTTTAAGCAGAGCAAGAAAACCGACCCCTTAGAAGTTTACGAAAACGGCCCTCAGGAAGTTCCCGAAAACGAACTGATTACCACAATTCACTTTCCCGTCGCCTGATCCGGTTTTGCCGAAGAATCGGCCCCTGCACCTCGCTTAGCGGTGCCCTCTCGCGCCCGGCCTAGGGCAATTCCGGTTATGTAGATGACAGCTCCCACTAGAGCAGCGGCAGATATCACACGGAACATAGAAACGTATCCATAATTCTCTGCTACGTATCCGCAAATGCTTGCTCCTACGAGCGCTCCAAGCATTCGAACCGCCATATAGTAGGAAAGCACTGTCGCCTTTTGCCCTTCTTCCACACGCCGTGAAAGATACACCACGGCCGCAACTTCCATACCGCCCCAGCAGACACCGTGAAACAGGATCGGAATCCAAAGAAGATTCGGATCATCCAGCGTGGACGTTACAAACACCCGCAGTGGCTGCAGCAATAGCGAAAATACCAGAACTGAACTCGCCCGAAAGTGGTCAATGGCCCTTCCCATCAAAGGCAGAAAAAAGAACGCCACCAGACCAAACATTCCCGACAGGAGTCCAAGCAATCGAGTACTTCCCCCTAAATCACGCGCGTACGCATTGAAGAACCCATGCACAGCAGGATCTGCAAGCGATATGAAAAACACCGAGGACAAGAAAAGCTTCACGAATGAATCCAGATTCCGGATCTTTAGAGGCGATCTTTCCACATAATTTGCCGCCGGTCTGGGCAACTTCGACAACAGAAAGAGTGAGCCGATAAGAAAGAGCGAAGACGCCTGGGCAACCTTAGCGATATCGTTTAGGACGAGGGGTAGAACCATGGTCCCCATTATGAATCCGATCGAGCCAAAGGCACGATAGATCCCAAATTTCCGCCCCTGCTGCTCATCACCATGAGCCTTCACAGCGATCGCTGGCATTATTCCCGCAATCATCGGCATGAAAACCGAACGCAACACTCCGTACACGAAGAACTGCCAAGGCGTTACGCACAGCGCAAAATAGAACAGGAGCCCCGTAAACCCGACCGTGCCCCAGATCACGATCTTCTTGTGCCAACCCTTTTTATCTGCAAGCCGGCCCCAAAACATGGAACTCAAAATAAAGACCCCGCTACTGAATCCTATGATTAATCCAATTGCAGACTCGCTTACCCCCATGTCTTTCATTCGAACCGCCTCAAAGACAAAGAGAATGCCCATAGACGCGATCTGCAAAAGACAGGTAAAACGCAGAATCCAAATAGTGCTCATAAGTTGCTTTTTGTGAAATGGGTTTGCCGAAACTGATTCAGCATGACATTTCCAATAACGAATGCACTCCCCTATGCTTGGCGGAGAGATCCCGCGATCAAAATCGCATTTCACCCATTTCCCAGAGAAGCATTTCGAGAAACCATTCGGCAATTCCAACCGAACCACCGCCAGAAAGCCATGGATTACCTTAACTGGAGCCGCCTTTACGGGAATAAACTTCTACCGAAGAGTCTCTTTATTGAGGAATAGATGAAACCGAGAATCCGATGCTTAACAACCGCTGCGCTCGCGGTCTCCGTTCTGGGGCTCGCGGGCTGCGTATCGATACCCGTTTACGATCAGGGACTCGTTTCACAAAACGGGATGATATTTTCTGACAACCCCGTTCAAAATGACCAGATAAACCTCCTTTCCCAAATCGAGCCCGGAAGCGCGGTTTCAGGAGGCGGACAAGCAGCCGGTTGCACTGCCTGTCGCTAGGAACCATGAAGCTTGTTCTTTTACGTATCGTATCACTCGCCGCTGTTGTCGCGAATCATACAGCCCTTATTGCAGCACCAATGGACCGGTTCGACACATCATTCGAACTCATTGACTCGGGTGACATCTCCCTCTTTCAAGGCAACGCGATGACCGTGGCCCAAATAGGTGACTGGGATACGCAGATCAGCGTTTCCGCAAGTGACTTTTCATTAGACTACGTTCCGGTGTCCTTCGACTTCAACGGCGAAACCCTTTCTCGCTCTGAATCCAACATGGGACTGCAGATCAATGGGAGAAAAAACGCCTCGGAGAATGTGACGCTTCTGCTCGGCGGCGGCGCTTACGATGGCTACAACAATTTTCGTTCCGCCTGGCTCGACGAATACTACCGGCAGCAATTCTCCAACCTCGAGGGCGTTCCCGGCGCTGCGCTGTACGACAAGGCGAAACCGAAGGGGTACAACGTCAACGCCGGCCTACGCTGGATGTATCTCCCCAATAGCGGTTATGCCCAATTTTCAATATCTCAATTGCAGGACCAAATAGCCCCTGGTTACGAGATCGATTTTGATGGTCTACAGCGAGGAGAAGTCGTTCTCGCCACCTCCGCGCTTAGCGTTTCAACCGAAAACATACTTTCCAAGCGAATCCGCTCGCTGTTCACGTTGAGGGCTTCTGAAACCACCGAACGTGAAACCCGATTTGGTGCGGAATACGCGCTGAACATTGCGCTGAGTGAACGCTGGGTCTTTCGAGGACAGGTGGGAGGGTCCCGAGAAAATCCTCAGTTTGACGCCCACTACGCCAATCTTGCCCTGGAGTACTCTTTAAACGAATCCCTTTCTCTGTATCTGGACGGCAGATACTACAAGGACACCGGAGAGATCGAAAACTCGCTTTTCACAGCCGCCGCTCCTGGAGTCACTAGCCGAAAATTTGGCTTCGGCTTAAAATGGATTGGCGATCAATGGTCGGGCAGATGCTACGTCGCCCCGATTAGCTCCAGTTACGAAGAAACTCCAAGCAATGTTGATTTTTTCCAAAATCTCTACCAAGACAGGGACTGGACCGTCTTCCAACTCGCGCTTAGCAGAGGCTTCTAGAATCATGCCCAAATTACCGATACTACTATTACTCGTTCTAACAATTCTCGCGATAGCCTCTACGGGATTTTCGCAGCGGTACGAAGTCGGCGACATCGTCGAGAATTTCACCCTGACCGATCGCGCAACCAACCAGCCTGTTAGCCTCTATGATATGGAGGGGAAAATTATTTTCCTGGAGTGGTTTGCCCACTGGTGCCCGTTTTGCCAAGCAGCTGCAGCAGATATCGGACTGGGTATCGTCGACTACTATAATAACATTGGAGCAAATCCGAATGACATCGAAGTCATACACGTAGCCTTGAATCTTCAAGGGAATGCGGAGAGCCAAACCCAAAGCTTTG
>JAUHWE010000297.1 GCA_030424825.1 Verrucomicrobiia bacterium | reverse complement strand
TGATATTGAACTTGCTGAGGCACGTGGTCTCGATCGAAGGCTAATGGATTCTGAAGTTGGACGTAATTGCGCGTTTACCAAGAATTGGGCTGCCGAATTTGTGCTGACGACCCCCTAATTGTGAGACGTAGATACTTTCTGGAGAAAATTGAGCATTGGGATGCATGATCAAAACTCCTGATGCAGGTTTTCAGAAAATTGCGGTCAAACCAGACGTTTAGCGAATTCCCTATAAAAGTGAGTGACAGTGCTGGCAGCCAACTGGTTAAATACGCGTTTTCTTTATGAAGCATCAAACTATAGCGGTTCTCGACTTCGGTTCCCAATATACTCAGGTGATAGCCCGCCGCATACGTGAGTGTTCGGTCTACTCCAAAATATATCACTACAAGACGTCGGCTAAGGAACTGAAGAAAGACAATGTCGTAGGGATCATACTTTCAGGAGGACCGGAAAGTGTATTGTCAAAGGGGTCTCCTCGTCCTGATCGGAAGATTTTCGAATTGGGCGTACCGGTTCTAGGGATATGCTATGGGGTTCAACTCTTGGCTCTTATGCTTGGGGGTAAAGTCGAGAAAAGCCGTGCTCGGGAATATGGTCATGGGGAGCTGAAGATTAAGATTAAAGGGAGTCTTTTCAAGGGACTGCCCAACACCCTGCGTGTTTGGAATTCGCATGGAGATCGTCTGGGGAAATTGCCAAAAGGATTTCGGGCCGTTGCTTCGACTGAAAATTCAGGATACGCTGGGATTGCCGACGAGAAACGGAAGTTTTATGGAATCCAGTTCCATCCGGAAGTTCACCACACTGAGGGAGGATTGAATATTCTAGAGAACTTCCTGAGGAAAATTTGCGGATGCCAAGCAGATTGGTCGATGGCGTCACTCGCCGAAGAGTCTATCGCGGGAATTCGTGAGAAAGTAGGGGATGATCGGGTTCTTTTGGGATTGAGTGGGGGAGTTGATTCCTCTGTCGCTGCTGCCTTGATACACAAGGCTGTTGGAAGGCAGTTGACCTGTGTCTTTGTTGATAACGGATTGCTCCGTCTAAACGAGCGGGAGCTTGTAGTAGACCTCTATAAGCGCCACTTCAATATGGACGTCCGGGTTGCGAGGGCAGGAAGTAAATTTCTGAAACGGCTCAAGGGTGTATCCGATCCTGAGCGAAAACGAAAGATTATTGGAAACACATTTGTAGAGGTCTTTCAGGATTCACTAAAGAGAATTGGCGATTCGAAATTCCTCGCCCAAGGGACGCTCTACCCGGATGTGATCGAAAGCGTTTCTATCGATGGAAATCCGGCGGCCACTATCAAGAGTCATCATAACGTAGGGGGCCTTCCTAAGAATATGAAATTCGAACTTTTGGAGCCGTTGCGTCAGTTATTCAAAGACGAAGTGCGTGCTCTCGGATCCGAACTAGGATTGCCAAAAGAAGTCGTTTGGCGGCAGCCTTTTCCCGGTCCTGGACTAGGCGTTCGCGTTTTAGGAAGCATTACAAAACGAAAGCTCAATGTGCTGCGGCAGGCGGACGCGGTATTGCATGAGGAAATGATGGCGTCCGATCTTTATTACAAAGTCTGGCAGTCGTTTTGTGTTTTTCTACCGGTCCGAACGGTGGGAGTCATGGGAGACGAGCGTACCTACGAGAATGTGATTGCGGTAAGAGTCGTTGAAAGTAAAGACGCCATGACGGCTGATTGGGTAAGAGTCCCCTACGAAGTGCTTCAGCGGGTATCTAACAGAATCATAAACGAAGTTTCGGGTGTAAACCGGGTCGTCTACGACATTAGTTCCAAGCCTCCGGGAACAATTGAATGGGAATAGGCGTCAGTGTGGAATTCTTACAAAATCATTATGAAAATTAAACGAGTAATCCCTGCCGTAATCGCGGTCTCTCTCATATTAGGTTCTTATTTGAACGGTGCTGATTCGGATGAAGAGATTATCCAGCAAACGATCGAGCGGGCGCGAGCCTACCTAGGTGACAGCAATAAGCTGAATTCGATTACGAGTATTCACTACAAAGGGTCATTGCTGTACAGTTCTGGTGATTTGGGAACGATCGAAATGGTTTACCAAAAGCCGATGAAACAGCGTATGGTTGCGGTGATCGGAGACAGAAAAGAGGTTTCGGTCTTAAACAACTCGGAGGGCTGGACGACTTTCGAGCGAGTGGTTGATTCGGTTCCATTGAGCATGGAGATCTTTGATCCGATACGAATCCTCATCATGCAGGCAAGTGTACGTGAGGCCTTTGGCTTTTTCCGCAAACCGAATGTCCGAAATGGAGAAATCACCTATGAAGGGAAAGAGACTGTAAAAGGACACGAATGCGTGGTTCTGACCTACCATCATGGTGATGGGATAGCGTTCAGGCGCTTCATTGATGCGGAAACAGGGCAAGTTCGTCGGACTCTCGACAGCAAAGGGGTGGAGTATATTGAAGAAGGCGAGATTATGGTCGAAGGAGTGCGTTTCCCAAAGAAAATGGTAAGCACGTTTTCCACCGCGATCGGAAGCCAGACCATGGAGTTTGCCTACACCTCTATTGAGATTAACAAGAATCTGCCCGAGTCTGATTTCATAATGCCGCTTCCCTAGGGAGCGACGGGTTTAAAGGCTGAATCCGGCAAATTGAATATTTATCTTTGCCAATAACGTGACGCTCTTCCATTAGTGGCGCCATGGCAGATTTGGCATATCGCTCACGTGGCTTCCAGCAGCGGCTGGCAAAGTTTTGCGAGACCGCAGTGGTCCCGCAATCCATAGTCGATGCTGTCTCCAAGATTCTAGCCGATGTCCGTAGCAAGGGTGACGCAGCGATCGCTTCGACGATACGGCGGATTGACGGGTTTCGATTAAAGCCGTCCCAGTTTCGGATATCCGAATCGGAGTTGGCCGGAGCCGCCAGCAAGTTAAATAAGAGGGAGTTGAAGGCTATCAAGGAGTCAGTAGCTTCTGTATTGGATTTTCACCGTCACGCGCTTCCTCGGTCTTGGACCGCTAAGAATCGTCACGGAGCGACTATCGGGGAGCGCTTTTACCCGTTAGATCGAGTTGGGCTTTATGTGCCAACGGATCTGGCTTCGACTGCAATCATGACAGGAGCTTTGGCAAAATTGGCCAAGGTGCCGGAAACCGTAGCCTTTACGCCCTGTGGTAAAGATGGATCGGTCAATCCGGCCGTTCTGTGTGCTCTGAATCTTTGCGGGATCCGGGAAGCCTATCGGGTTGGTGGGGTACCTGCGGTCGGAGCAATGGCCTATGGAACGGAAACGATCAGATCTGTATCCAAGGTATTTGGACCAGGAAACGCATTTACGGTCGAAGCGAAAAGACAGGTTTTTGGAACGATAGGGGTTGATCTGCTACCGGGTCCAAGCGAAGTGCTGGTGATTGCCGACGATTCTGCCAATCCTCGTTTTGTAGCGGCGGATTTGCTTGCCCAGGCAGAACACGGTTCAGGTAGAGAGAAGATCTTTCTCGTGAGCCTTTCGAAAGAAGTGGCCAAGAAAATCAGATCGGAAATTCAGATCCAGATTAAGGAACTCTCGCGGGCGAAGCTCATTCGAGCGGTGCTAAAAGAAGGCTTTTTCTCTGTCGTAGTCGACACGTACGAGGAGGCCGTAAAGGTCGCGAACTTTGTTGCTCCAGAGCACATGGAGCTAGAGGTCGCGCCTGAAAAGCTGAGTTATCTTACGAGGGCTATTAAGACAGCCGGAGCCATTATGCAGGGTGGTTGGTCGGCAACGGCCCTGGGGGATTTTGTGGCGGGTCCGAGCCATGAGTTGCCAACCGGAAGGTCCGGGAGGTACTCTAGCGGCTTGCAGGTAGTCGACTTCTTCCGTCGTTCTAGTTTGATTCGATACAATGAGAAAGCTTTGCGAAAGGCAGCTCCCGCAGCAGAGGCGTTTGCTCGAATGGAAGGACTAGACGGGCACGGCCGTTCGGTGTCGATTAGATTGGAGACGCCATGAGCGATCAGAATCCGGTTTCGAATTTTGCTCTGCCTCATGTCAAGGAGCTGCATGCCTATACACCTGGATTTCAGCCCAAAGGTGATGGCTGGATTAAACTGAACACTAATGAGAATCCGTATCCTCCGAGTCCGGCGGTTGAAGCTGCCATTCGGAGCGCTCTTGGGGATTCGTTACGACTTTATCCGGATCCTTTGAGTTCGGAGCTCCGTCGAGAAATAGCGAATCTCCATAGGGTTGATGCGAGTAATGTGATTGTGGGCAATGGTTCGGATGATGTGTTGAATTTATTGACCCGCGCTTTTTCAAATGTAGAAGAAAAGGCGGGATACACGTTCCCGAGCTATTCTCTGTATCCAGTCCTTTGTGGCATACAAAATTCAGGGACGATTGAAATCCCCTTTGGCCGGGAAATGGACCTCCCGTTGGAATTGGTCGCGGAGTGTGATGCGGGAATCCTCTTTTTCACGTCCCCCAATGCCCCCACCGGAGTGGGGTTTACAAACGAGACGGTCCGGAAGCTGCTCCAAAGATTTAGAGGTGTTGTGGTAGTGGATGAAGCTTACGCTGATTTTGCGAAGGAAAATGCGGTTGAGCTATTGCGGGAATTCTCGGGTTTGGTTGTTACGAGAACGCTTTCCAAGTCCTATGCATTGGCTGGATTGCGAGTTGGCTATGCACTGGCGAATGCGGAGATCATCGAAGCCTTGGACCGAGTGCGGGATAGCTACAACGTCAACCGATTGTCCCAGGCTGGAGGGCTAGCCGCCATACGGGATCAAAGCTACATGAAGGCGATTGCTGGAAAAGTCCAAAGGACACGGGACTTTTATTATGAGGAACTAAAAGCACTGGGTTGGTTCACTTATCACTCCGAGGCGAATATGCTTTTTACGGAGCCAATTAATTCTAAAGGAGAAAAAGGACCGACGGTTGCTCTGGAATTGTTTGAGTACTTAAAATCGCGAAAAATTTTGGTTCGGTATTTTCCAGGACACGCCTTGACTGCCAGTTTTTTAAGGATAAGTGTTGGGGATGAGGACCAAATGCTCAGATTGAGCGAAACCATAGGACAATGGCTGAAGAACGGATAGCATCGTTAGAACGCGAAACGAAAGAGACAAAGATTCGGGCGTCTCTGAATGTAGACGGTACCGGTAAGGCTGAGGTCGATACGGGAGTGCCGTTTTTTGATCATATGCTGACACTGTTTGCCGCACACGGTTTGTTTGATCTTGAAGTCGCTGCGAAAGGCGATGTGAAAGTGGATTACCATCACACGGTCGAAGACGTTGGAATCGTACTGGGACAATTGTTTAAGGATGCGATTGGAGATAAGAAGGGGATGTGCCGCTATGGTTTCTTTATTCTTCCCATGGATGAGTGTTTGGGAAGAGTCGCGATCGATCTCGGTAATCGACCCTTCCTTGAGTATCAAGTCACGGCTCAAACGTCCTATGTGAGAGATTTTAATATTATCCTGGTGAAAGAGTTCTGTCGGGCATTTTCCAATACGTTAGGGGCGAATCTGCATATCAAGCTCGAGTACGGTGAAGAGCCTCATCACATAGCAGAATGCGTTTTCAAATGCATGGCACGGGCGATTGATATGGCTAGTTCTATCGATGAACGTCTCAAGGGCCGTCTTCCGTCGACAAAAGGAATGCTTTGAATTAAGGCAGAAAGGCTGCCTGTAGCGCCTGTGGCGCATAGGTGGTTTTAGGAGCTTCACTGTTTGGTCGAATGAGTGCTAGAATCGCGATAATAAATTATGGAATGGGAAACCTTAGGAGTGTTGAAAATGCGCTTCGAAAGGTGGGAGCTGCTCCGAAAATAGTCACAACGCCTTCTGAAATTACGGATGTCGAAGGGCTGGTACTTCCCGGCGTGGGGGCTTTGGAAGATTGCGTCGACGGACTACGGGCATCGAAATTTGACGACTTTATCTCGGGATGGATACAGGAAGATAGGCCTTTCATGGGCGTATGTCTGGGACTTCAGGCTCTTTTTGACGTTTCTGAAGAGCGGAATGTAAAAGGGCTCGGGGTATTTCCCGGCGAAGTAGTCCGGTTCGTGTCAAAACCCGGTGTCAAAATCCCACACATGGGCTGGAATACCGCGAAACTGTGCCAGAAGGGATCTCCGTTTTGGAAAGACTTGGGCGAGGAAAATGACCGATTTTATTTTGTTCACAGCTATTACGCTAAGCCGGAAAATCCTGAACTGATTCTTACGACCACGGATTACGATGGTGTTTTTACGAGTTCAATCGGTCGCTCGAATACTCTGGCCTGCCAGTTTCACCCGG
>JAUHWE010000296.1 GCA_030424825.1 Verrucomicrobiia bacterium | reverse complement strand
GCCGAAACAGAGGAAGGATCGGTCTATATTTTCGATTTAAACGAAAAGCACGATCTGGACGGAAATTTCGATTGGAATATAGCCCGCCTTGCCAACCACTCCTGCAATCCGAATTGTGAGGCCCATGATGTGGAGGGCGAAATCTGGTTCGTTGCACTGAGAGACATTAAAAAGGGCGAGGAGCTGACATTTAATTACGGATACGATCTGGAACATTGGAATGAGCATCCGTGTCTCTGTGGAGAACCTAACTGCATAGGGTACATCGTCCGCGAAGAAGATCGGAAAAAGCTCCGCAAAATCCTAAAAAAGCGAGAGAAAATGTTGAGTTAGGCATTCACTATGTTTCCCCTTCGAATCCTACTTCTGTTTTTGACAATTGCGACTGCGACATCGTTGCAAGGAATCGTGCACGTGGTCAAAAAAGGAGACAATCTCACCACGATATCAAAAGCCTACAACGTATCCATTTCTGATCTCAAAAAGGCCAACAACATCAAAGATGCTGACAATATCAGCATCGGTCAAAAACTCGAGATTCCTGGGTCCGCTCCAAGTTTTACTGAATACAAAATTCGAAATGGGGAGAGCCTCTCCAGCATTGCAGCAAGACACGGCGTTACCGCCAAAGAACTGGGCGCGTTTAACGGGATACGAGACTTCGATAAAATTAGAGCCGGTCAGGTAATTCGAATACCTTCGAAATCGGGAGCGATCGCCAAGAAATACTCCCGACTTCCATGGAGCGTCCGCAACGAATTGGGGAAAATCGCCATTAAAAAGGGGCAATGGAAGAATATCGTCATTCACCATAGCGGCACGGTCGCCGACCGTGCGAAGAACATTGATCGTTTTCACCGAGAGGAACGCAACATGGAGAACGGGATCGCCTACCATTTCGTCATCGAAAACGGGACTCGTGGAACCAAGAACGGCGACATCTACATTAGCGAACGCTGGAAAAAGCAACTCCATGGTGGGCACATGAAACTGTGGGCCCACAACCAAATCGCCATTGGAATTTGCCTCATTGGAAATTTCGAAAAATCTAGACCGAAGGCGAAGCAGCTAGAACAGCTTGAGGCCCTAATCGCCTATCTTCAGGAAAAAGCGGGCGTTCCCGACAAAGGGGTGACCACGCACACTTTGATGCATCCGAAACATACGCTTTGTCCCGGCAAATTCTTCCCGACGAGTCAACTGAAGCGAATGCTCAACTAGTTCCGACTCGTTTCGAGACATCTAGTTCCTAGAGAGAAAATCACTGGAGTACTCCGCTTCGTAGGGGACGCTCCGATAGGGGCCAAATCGCCATGAAGTAATCTCAGGCTCATTGACAAAAGGAACGTCCAAGCGTCTATATTTCCACCCATCAGGATCCACTAGCTTGTAACGAAGCACTACCGACCACACGACTTCTGGCACATCGTAGCCCACTGTCCGAACCCAGCCGCGAACTTCAAACCGGTCATTGCCCAGTTCTTTAAGCCGACACCTGAAGTCTCCCCAAACTCCTGTGGAATTAAAGCGTACCGGATTGAACTGCCCCTCCTCTACTAGATTCACACTGAAGGTCTCTAGTATGTAGTCGCGGGCGATGCGAAACACTTCAGCACGATGTTCCGATACCTGCTCTTCCGTCGGTGAAAACGCCGGAGGGCGGGCGGCACCAATAGAGCAGATCATCAGAAAAATCGCAGCTGACTTAAACAAACGCATTCGCCCCTTCAATCGACATGAAGGCAATCGGAGTTAAATCGGACCCGATCAATGCCCGATTTGACTTGTAAACTGGGAACACAATTAACTGGCCTGAGCTTTCCATTTTCGTAGCTTTTCCACGATGCTTACACCCACAGAGACCAATTTGCTCATTCTAATGACCTTTGTCATCATGTTTGGGCTTGGCTGCACCCTCTCCATTAAGGACTTCAAAGAGGCCGTTCGACATCCCAAACCTGCAATTGTAGGATTCATGTCCCAGTACCTCATTATGCCGGCATTAGCCTTTGGGATGGCCAAGTTCTTCCATTTTTCAGATCCCGTCGCAATCGGCTTGATAATTGTCGCCTGCTGCCCTTCCGGCACGACATCCAGCCTGTTCAACTATTTCGCCAAAGGCGATTTGGCTCTGAGCATATCGTTGAGCACGCTTACAACCATGGTCGCCCTTTTCGCGTTGCCCATCCTTCTAAGCATCTACGCCACCCCCTTCACCAACGACCAGATACAAATCGATTTCGGCAAAGTGATCGGCTCCCTCCTAATCTGCCTCCTTCCTGTCGCCGGAGGGATGTACCTAAAATCGCGGAGCGAGCGGTGGGGAAAGAATATGGAGGAGACTGGGGGAGCGCTGGGTATCGTCGTAATCGCATTCCTGATTATCAGCTGGCTACCCCGAAATGTTGAACGGATGCTAGACCCAGAAGAGACCAGCCCGTTCATACTCGTCGCCAGTATATTCCTCGGTCTCGGCGGGTTCCTATTCGGGTACTGCTTTAGCCGGCTTCTCGGAATGGACAAACGAAAGAGCCGAACGGTATCCCTTGAAACCGGAATTCAGAACGGCCCTCTTGCCTTTGCAATCATAACCCTAAGCTTTAGTGCGCAAATATCAGGCGACATTCTGTGGCCGGCACTTCTCTATTCCTTCTTCATCGTGAACTCATCCACTCTAGTTACGTATTTAATACGTAAATACACTAGAAAGGAATGGTTTCGCTTTGAGAACGAGACAGTCAAAGAAGAACTCTTTACAACCGGCTGGCTTAAGTTGTAGAAAATTCACTTTCCAGCCTTCTCCCCATCCAAGGCTCAATCCCAACCCCAAACCACTACCTCTAGCATGCCAAAGAAAACCAATCAACGAAATGGGTCCCTACTCTATTGGTCCGCCGAAACTTGGGCGTTTCTTTCATTAAGGCTCTTTCTTGCCCTCAAATTCATCACTGCCGGTCTGGGAAAATTCAATAATGGGGGCTACTCCTTTTCAAATTTATACGATGGGTTCGTTGCCAGTCAATCAAGCGCCTTTGAATCGAAAACGAATTTGCCCGCTTTGCTTTATTTACCCTATCTGCATTCTTTAGCCTATATTGAAATAGCGCTGGGGCTACTACTTCTGGCAGGCGTGAAGACAAAATACACGCTGGCGCTCATCAGCTTGACCTATGTTTCACTGGGGTTCGGACTTATGCTGCTACGCAACCCAGATCCCGTGGGAACGATCGGCATCTATATTCTCCTGACTTCGGCGGCACTCTACTTTGTTCGCCACAACAAATTCGAACTGCTAAGATAGGGTTACGATAATACCCATCAGTGAAATAGGCTGGAGATGAGTTCGGCGTATCTTTCGTCAACTACGTGACGCTTTATCTTGAACGTGTTCGTGAGCTCTTTCCCCACTTCGAACGACTTTGGCAATATGCCGATCTCGTGGATATGTTCGAATGCCTTGAAGCCATTCTCCTTGGAGATGAGCCTCTTGATTTCCATAATGATCTGGTCGCGGACCCCCTCTTGATCGGCTAATTCAGACACAATCTCCGCTTTCGAACCATTCGCCTGAAACCCCTCAAGAGAGGGAACAACCAGTGCTCCGAGTTGCTTCTGGTCTTGTCCCACGACCATACACTGGTCGACCAAGGGAGATTCGCAAATCTTCGCCTCAATCGGGATAGGCTCAATGTTCTCTCCGTTCAAGAGGACAATCGTGTCCTTTGATCGACCTACAATTTTGAGACAGTCGTTGTGCGTGAAAATTCCAATATCCCCCGTATTAAACCATCCGTCCTTCAAGACCTTGTCAGATGCCTCCCGATTCTTGTAGTAGCCTTTCATCACCTGTGGCCCCTTGACGTGAATCTCCCCTTTCAGCCCTCGCCCCTCTTTTCGATGGGCAGGATTCGGGTACAATACCTCACCCGTGTTCAGATCCAAAATCCGAATCTCGGTATACCGGTAGAGGGGCCCCACCGTACCAATAACGAGTTTCGGGGTTGTACGAACCGCGATCACAGGTGCGGTTTCGGTTAGGCCGTACCCTTCTTGTACCGGAATTCCAATATAGTTGAAAAACTCGTCGACATGGGGCTGAAGCGCCCCACCGCCAGAGACCGTACCCTTGAAACTACCACCAACTATCTGCCTTAATTTTTCCAATACAACCGCGTTTAACGCGACATAGGGAGGGAAAAAGACAATTGCCCGAAGGGCATGGAAAAAACCCAGCCCGATAGACTGGGCAATGTTTCTCCCGTCCAAATCGACTTTCTTCCCTTGCAGGAAGAACACAGAACCTTTGACCATACGGGAACAAAAATAGGCGGCATGAAAAAGGCTTCGTCTAATCCAATGCGATTCGCGCACATTCTTTAGAATTCGCGTGTAGAGATTCTCCCACAAACGGGGAGCAGAGGCCATCATAGTTGGCTTAACCGTTTTAAGGTCATCTGCCAGACTTCGCAAACTTGTGAAGTACGTGCAGCAACCATTACTAATCGCGATCATTTGGAAAATCCGCTCGTAACTATGCCAAACCGGCAATATTGAGAGCAGTCGATCATTGGGCTCTAGCGGAAAAGGCAAGTTCTCTACCTGCGAAACCATATTCGCATGAGTAAGCATCACACCCTTTGGCGTCCCGGTAGTGCCCGAAGTGTAAATTAAGGTAAACAGGTCCTCCGGTTCGATTGCCTCTATCCGTTCTTCAATCTGGCAGTTCCCCTGTTCTCTTAGCTCCCTTCCCCGCTCCACGAGTTTCGACATCGCTAATACGCCTTCCGGCGCTTGAACCTTGGAATCCATTAAGACCAGCTGTCTCACCTTATCCATCTTTGGCATCAGCGTAATAACGCGATCAAGGAGGCGCTTGTTTTCCACGAACACAATTTCGCTATCAGAATGATCAATAATGTATTCAATTTCCTGATTCGTAATATCAGTGCCACGAGGAACATCTGCTGCCCCCGTCAGCAAGATACCGTAGTCGGCGATATTCCATTCCACTCGATTGTCGGAAAGAAGCGCTACGTGGTCACGAGCGTTCACCCCCAGTTCAATCAGCGCCGTACCGAGAAATACTCCATAGTCATACAGGTCTCGGTAGCTCATCGGTTGAAATACCCCGCTTTTGATTCGAGTGGCAAATGCAGGAAGGTCCCCATACTGCTCCGCAGCGAGCTTGTACATTTCGGCAATAGAGCGTCCAGTGACGCCTTTGTGTATTGAGGTAGTCATATAAGGCAACGAGTTCCGATTGAACCCTTTAGCAGTGATCGAGCCTACCAATGCTTTCAAGATAAAGATAGGCCAACCACACTCGGAAGTTCAACCGAATCCGAATTCCATCTTAATTCGCCTTTCAGAATGAACTTTTGCAAATACCCTAAATCACAAGCGCATCGAAATTTCCCGAAGGCTTGAATTGCAAATCAACGGGAGCGCTTTCAAGTGTCAGACGATTATGCCAGTTCTCAGTTTAACCGAAGTAAGCGTCAGCTTCAGCGGGCCTCCCGTACTAGACCGCGTATCCTTGCACATCGAAAAGGGGGAACGCGTCTGCGTGCTCGGTAGAAACGGCTCGGGCAAATCGACGTTACTAAAGACGATAGGCGGCGTTTACAGTCCTGGCTCCGGTTCAATCACCTTTCCAGAGGGAGGGAAAGCAGCCATTCTGCAACAGGAGATCCCAAGCTCCTCCTCCGACTCTGTCTTCGAAGTGATCGCTAGCGGATTCGGTGAATCTGGAGAAGCCCTTTCGCACATCCGCAAAGGGAGATCCGATGTCGACCTAGACCCCGAAGCTCAATGGAAAATGGAACACAGGATAGAAAGGCTAGGCGAAGAACTTGGCCTAGATCTAGACAGCTCCTTTCAGTCCTTGTCAGGAGGCATGAAACGACGTGCTCTGCTGGGAAAGGTGTTGGCCGCTGACCCTGCCATCTTGGCCTTGGATGAGCCTACCAACCATATGGACATCGACTCGATCCTTTGGCTAGAGAACTACCTTCTTAAAACCAGTCTTTCCCTTATTTTCGTAACCCACGACCGTTCATTTATTCGAAAGTTGTCTACTCGAATAGTTGAAGTAGATCTTTCCAATTTGAATAGCTTTCGATGCGACTACGATACCTGCTTGAATCGAAAAGCAGACCTCCTGGAGGCAGAGGCAAAGAACCAAAGCGCATTCGACAAGAAACTGTCCAAAGAGGAAGCTTGGCTGAGACAGGGGATCAAAGCGAGAAGGACCCGTAACGAAGGGCGCGTCAAGGCACTGAAGCAGCTTCGAAAG
>JAUHWE010000295.1 GCA_030424825.1 Verrucomicrobiia bacterium | reverse complement strand
AGCCAAGTCCAGAATCGTCGGGCCCACGTCCATAAGCTGACACAACGCATCGACTTTTTGACCCCCTTTGAAACGCTCCGGGCACCAGGCGATTAGCGGCACGTTGGTAACGCAGTCGTACATGGTCCACTTTTGAATGTGGCCGTGCTCACCCAGCGCTTCACCATGATCGCTGGTAAACAGAATGACCGTGTTATCGAGGTATCCGTTTCGTTCCAGCGAATCCATGATCTCGCCCACCTTTTCGTCAATCATGGAGACGTTAGCCAAATAGTATTCCCAAAGCCGTTGAAGCTGTGCTTCACTCGGATCGTCCAGATGCACCACCGAGTCGTGGTCGACCTCGAAATTGTGCTCTCGCAGCTTCTGGTAGGGATCGGGCTGGCCCGCAATGTCCTCGCGCTTGATCTGCGGCAGCGGGAGTTTCTTTCCCCGGTATTTCTCAATAAAGCGTTCCGTCGGATCAAAGGGTGGATGCGGTCCAGGAAAACCGATTTCCATAAACAACGGACCGTCCGGCTTCGGTTTCGTATCGAGCCACCAGGTAGCGGTATTAGCGACAAACATGTCCGAGTGCATGTCCTCCGGCAGCTCCCATTTGAAAGCGCCCATCCGATCCCCGTAGTCCGGCCGTTTCCGGTAGAGTGTACGTTGCTGCTTCACAAGACCACGGGCATGCAGGGCCTTGTCCCACTCGTCATAGAAATAACGCTCCTCTAAAAAACGGTCCTTGTTTTCGACCACATAACGCTCGTGGAAACCGAGTTTGGTATCCATGGGGAATGTGTGCATTTTCCCCACATTCACACAGTAGTAGCCCGAATCGGATAGGTCCGAAACCCAGGATTTGCTCCAGGGATCCGCATTCTTCAGCACCCCCGTCGTGTGTGGGTAGGTCCCCGTAAAAAGGCTCGCTCGCGACGGCGCGCACGAGGGAGCGGTTATGTGGCATTGACTAAAAGCGACCCCTTCGTTCACGAGCCGATCCAAATGCGGCGTATCCATGTATTCATAACCCAATGCCCGAATCGTTTCGTAGCGTTGCTGGTCGGTGATAATTAGAATGATATTCGGACGATCTTCTTTAGACATAGAATATTTTGAGGCTATTTTCCTGATCCAATAAGGGCGAATCGGAAACGATTGAAATTCTCGCCGTATTCGCAAGCTAAGACTCGCGATCCAGAAAAATCAACGGTAGCTGGCCTCTGTCGGGCCAAGAGGCTCCGAACGGAATCGCCACCGTCTCCCCACTTGTGAATCGGGATACCCGCCAACTTTTCGCGCCCCAAGATCAACAGCCTCAGCAATCGCTTCTACCCCATCACAGCCGTTCCAAAGCTCTGACTACACGTGAAACGAGAAAAGGCTTCGATCGTTCGAACTCCCTTGCCTGGATCCCGCGAAAAAAACTACGCGTCCCGGCCAGCGCTTCAGTACACGCAGGTTGTTTCCGTGCCCAGGTCTACTGCAAAAGCGCTTTGGTCGAGCATTGACTTCATGAGTCCAAAACGGATCTCGCTGAATTCCGGGTCGTCCCAAAGATTGCAGAATTCACCCGGATCCTTTTCAAGTCAAACAGCTCGCCGGTATCGTGACCATGATAGACTACCAGCTTATAGCGGTCCGTTCGAATCATGGTCGCATAACTGCCTTCCCAATCCTCTCTTCCCGGAGCAATCAGGCTCAACGCTCGATAATACTCGCACCGCACGGATTTCCGGTGCCCATCCGCTTCACCCTCCAGTATCCGCCTTAACGAATGGCCCACCATTCGCTCGCCTTTTTTGAGGCCCGCATAGTCCAATAAAGTCGGGGCAATATCCGTCAGTTCGACAAGGGCCGTCTTCCGAATACCTTGCGGGATCACACCCGGCCACGAGAAGATCAATGGCACGTGCACCAGCCCTTCGTAAAACCGACAGCCCTTGGTAATGAGCCCGTGGTCGCCCAGCATTTCGCCGTGGTCGCTCGTGAAGATGACGATCGTGTTTTCGCGCTGCCCGCTTTTTTCCAGACAATCGAGCATCCGTCCCACATGATCATCGATTTGCTCGATCATCGCATAGTAGGCCGCTATCTTTTCCTTTGCCTGGAAACTCTCGGGGGCTGAAGCGACCACCTGGAAATCGACACGGGCGAGTTTCCGCTGCGCCTCTAAATCGCTTTCCCTGAACAGCGGATCGGGGACGGAGTCGGGATCGTACTTCTCGCGATAGGCTTGCGGGGGATCGAAAGGCACATGCGGATCGAAAAGATTCACGCTCATCAGCCAGGGCTGCCCCGCATTCTCCTCCATGAACTCAATCGCTTTGTCCGCGCAGAACTTCGTCTGATGCAGCTCAGGCTCCATATATCCTTTTTCCTGATACATTTTACCTAGATCTCCACCCTTCTCCTTCACCCAGTCCGCGTAGGCATGCCCCTCGGGCCAAATATCCTTGTGCGAGTGAGACCAATGGAAAACCGCATAGCCGTCATCCTGCGGACGCGGCTCGACTCGACCATGGCACCCCGCCAGATGCAGCTTCCCGACGAGTCCGCAGCGGTAACCCGAATCCGCCAGGATCTTCGTCACCAAGGGAGCCGCCTCAGCCCAACGGTC
This sequence comes from Verrucomicrobiia bacterium, assembly GCA_030424825.1. Classification (GTDB taxonomy): domain Bacteria; phylum Verrucomicrobiota; class Verrucomicrobiia; order Opitutales; family Opitutaceae; genus Pelagisphaera. The sequence continues at coordinate 3,709 of JAUHWE010000295.1, read as the reverse complement.
GTTTCCATTCCCGCACCCGTGCACGGTACTGGGGTACATCCCCGTCAGAAAGCTGGAACGGCTGGGCGTGCAGATGGGGCTCTGGCAAAACGCATTCAAAAACGCGACTCCTTCGTTTGCCAAACGATCCAAGTGCGGTGTTCGAATGTGCTCGTTTCCCAAACTATGGATCGTATTCCATCGCTGTTGGTCCGCGCAGATCCACAGCACATTCGGACGGGGGCTCGCCTTGCTTCTCGCGACGGATGTTGTCGTACTAGATTCGTTGACCATCTTTCATGAGTTTCCTCTATCAGTTTCACAGGAAAAGCCGCTCATCGGCTGCATCCTGTCCTTTGAAATATCTATTCCGACTCGAAAGCTGTCCACTCGCAAATCTTCATTCAAGGATTCCACAGGCAACTGTAACTCTTTTCTAATTTCCCTCGTTTAATTACTTGCGACAACCTACGTCTCACAACTATCTTTCAGCGTGCTTCGACAAAGACCTATTAGCCTATCGAATATCCTTTTGCTGATAGGATTCCTATTCGGAAATTTCCAACCCTTCAGCAGCGCTCAAAACAAGGAGGAAGAGACCCTTCCCGATATCCAAGCCGTTGAAGACCTGTACCGAACCGGTCAATACGATGAAGCGCTGGAAACCGCAGCGACGGGGCGGCGAATCCAATCCTGGAACGAAGCCTGGTGGCGACTCGAAGCCGTCTCGCTAATCAAAACGGGCCGTTACGAAGAGGCCCACGAACTGTTGACCCAAGGACTCTCCAGCCGCTACTTCAGCATTCGGTTGCGTCTGATCGCTCGAGAAGCCGCCCTTTTCGCCAACGACCCCAGCCGGGCCGCGCAAATTCTCGCCGAGATCGACAACAATATCCGACGGCGCGGGCGCTACTCCTACGATCCCGATTCTCTCGTGGCAATCGGTGAAGCGGCGATTCTTCTGGGGATCGAGCCGCGAATCGTCCTCGAGAACTTCTACAAGCGAGCCCAGACAGAACAAGACCCGACCGCCAGCGCCTTTCTAGCAAGCGGCAATTTGGCCCTGTCAAAGAGCGACTATAAACTCGCATCCAAAAACTTCCAGGAGGGACTGAAGCATCACCCGGGGAACCCCGACCTCTGGTACGGGCTAGCGAGTTCGTTCATCGAGGGCAGTCGATCCGAGTTGCTGCAATACGCCGAAAACGCTCTCGGCATCAACGAGAAACATCCGGAAACCCGGGTCCTCATCGCCCAGCACCTCATGGACGCGGAATCCTACGATGAAGCCATCGAGCAGATCGACATCGCCCTCGAAGTAAACCCACGCTTTCCGGAAGCGCTCGCCTTGAAAGCGGCCATCGCCTATCTGCGAAGCAATAAAGACGAGGGCGACTTGCTTCGAAAAAGAGCCCTTTCAACTTGGCGAACCAATCCGAACGTCGACCATACGATCGGACGCAACCTTTCCCGAAAGTACTGGTTCAAGGAGGGGGCCGCTTCTCAACGGCTCGCCCTAGCCTACCAGGAATCGTTTCTCCCCGCAAAAATTCAGCTCGCCCAAGACCTTCTAAGGCTTGGCCGAGAAGCGGAGGGATGGAAGCTGGCGGATGAAGTTCACGAAGCGGATCCCTACAACATTTCGGCCTATAACCTGGTTACCCTGCGTGACAAAATCGATGACTTCGAAACACTGGAAACCGAACACTTTCGCGTTCGCATTTCAAAAAAGGAGGCCCCGGTATACGGACAACGGGCCCTCGACCTTCTCGAGCCTGCCTACGACTATCTCACCGAGCGGTACGGAGTCGAGATTGACGAGAAAGTGACCGTTGAAATTTATCCCAACCCGGCCGACTTCGAAGTAAGAACATTCGGCATGCCCGGGAACCCTGGCTACCTCGGCGTGTGCTTCGGACCCGTGTTCACGATCAACAGCCCCGCCACCAGTCTCGCGAATTGGGAGTCCGTTCTCTACCACGAGTTCTGCCACAGCGTGACTCTTACCCTGACCCGAAATCGGATGCCGCGCTGGTTGAGCGAAGGAATCTCCGTTTATGAGGAGCGGGAAAGAAACGGCTCTTGGGGGCAAATGATGACCGTCGACTATCGAAACCGGATCCTCGAGGGGCGTATGCAGAAAATCAGCGAAATGAGCGCCGCCTTCCTGAGCGCCCAAAGCGGCGAAGATACCCAGTTTGCCTACTTTCAATCCTACCTTGTGGTGAAGTTCATCTACGACAACTACGGTTTGGAACCGATGAAGGCGACCCTGCAGGCCCTCGCCGATGGCATGGAAATGAACGCAGCCCTGGCGCAGCATGTGGCCCCTCTCGAAGACCTCGACGAGCAATTCCTCGAAGACGCGCGCCGCCAAGCCGCTACGCTCGGAGGTTCCTACACTTTCGAGCGCCCCGAAGGAGTTATGGAGAAGGCCATTGCCGTACTGACTCCACAAAACAATTACTTCGATGAAATGGAAGCGCTCCAGCCTGCCATCGAAGCCGAGGACTGGGAGACCGCCCGAGCGGAGCTTGAGGCGATTGTGGAAAAAGCGGGCTATCTTCCGGGCGACGAAAATGCCCACCGGCTGCTCGCTCACGTCTACCAGCAGCTTGACGAAATCGAGCTCGAGAAAGAAGCGCTTACCAAAATCGCGGAAAACGAAGGCCACACCATCGAACCCATCGAACGCCTCCTCCTGATTGCACTCGAGCAAGACGATCCTCCTTCCGTTCTCCGATGGGCCAATCAATGGATCGCGATCCGTCCCATGGCGATCGAGCCGTGGCGGGCCCTCTTCTCTACTCACGCCCGTTTCCAATACGGAACTGCCGCTATCCCGGCAGGACAGGTGCTACTTGAGCTAGACCCGCCCGATATTGCCAAGGTCCACTACACACTCGCCCAACAACACCTTAAAATGGATCCGGAATCCGCAAAGCGCCACACCCTGATGGCACTCGAAGAAGCGCCCCGCTTTCGTCTCGCCTACGAGCTACTCGATACATTAAATAGTCGTCAGCCCCCACCCGACCCAGCGTCCGGGACAAACAGTGAAAAGAATCCAGCCAACTATGATGCCATCCGTTTCTAGGTTTTCCGCCGTCCTTTTGATCGCAATCATTGCCGCCGCAATCGCACCGGGCCAGCGCTACGACAACCGGGCGGGCGTCCCCGAGTGGCAAGTCGACTCCGAATTCAAACAGGACGTCTTCACCTTCGCTCGCGTGCAGTACAGCTCCGGCGGTGGCAGAGGCGGCCATGGCGGATGGGGAGGTCGCGGCCGCGGATGGGGCCGGGGTGGATGGGCTACGGACTATCCCGACGCGGAACTCAACTTCGCTTTCCGCCTCCAGCAAATGACCAGCCTGAAAGTGAATCCGGATTCCGTGGTGGTGGAGCTCACCCAGGATGACCTTTTCAACTATCCTTTCCTCTATATCATCGAGCCGGGTCGACTGATTTTCATGGATGACGAAGTCACCGCACTCAGAAAATACCTGCTCAATGGAGGCTTCCTTATGGTGGATGATTTTTGGGGCGATGACGAGTATGACAATTTCTACTACGAAATAAAACGGGTTTTTCCCGAACGCGAACCCGTCGAGCTCTCCATAGACCACCCGATCTTCCACATGGTCTTCGACTTGAAAGAGAAGCCCCAAGTGCCCAGTGTCGGGCATGCGGTTCAGAGCTACAGAAGCGGATACGGAGTAGTAAGCCACCA
>JAUHWE010000294.1 GCA_030424825.1 Verrucomicrobiia bacterium | reverse complement strand
ATGAGAACCCGCAAGGGGCGTTTGTCGGCGAATCTCGCTGGGGGCTTGGGTGGTGGGACCGTTGGATCAGAGGCAAAGAAATCAGCGAGCGTGTCACTTGTGTCTTGTCCGCTACCCGCTGCCGCTTTGTTCCCTGAAAGTCGGGGGTTTGCCTGGAGATTAGTCCGTTCCTCTTTCATCTTGTCGGAAGCAAGTCCTGTGCGATATCCCTTTGCGGGTCAACTGGGTAAGGAATTATCGTCCCAGAGACGGCGGATGGCGGTTGCCGGAAACGAGTCTTAGTCGAGTGTCTGGCAATTAAATTTTTTTTAGGGCAATTTTCCAAAACGGCACTTGACTTGAATAGGGTGAAACCTAATTTCAGCGACCACTCAACAACACGGGGTAGTAGCTCAGTTGGTTAGAGCGCCTGCCTGTCACGCAGGAGGCCGCGAGTTCAAGTCTCGTCTATCCCGCCACTTTTTAAAGGCCGTCCTTTTCACAGGACGGCCTTTTTCGTGCCTGGGTCAAATCGAGACAGTGCGGTCGTTCTCCCGAAATGAGTGTGACGGTTTTTTTACGCAGGAATGCGAGAAACGGCGTTTTTTGAAAAGGACTGCGCCAATCGCGCGCCGAATCGGGCTCTGTAGTGCCATCTGTGTTACGGGCATGTTACTGGAATGTGTCGATTGTTACGGGGAGGTGACATTAGGGTGGGTCGCTGGATTTCGCGTTGAAAACCCCAGCTGAGAAACGGTTTTTAGGGCGTAATCTATGAAAACATTTAGATTGATCCCTCGTAACTCACAAGCTCTCCGTCAAGCGGCTAAGGGCCTTTTACTAATTGCTGTGTCTCTTTCTGTCTGCGCATCTATTGCTCAGGAGAAGGTGAACGGCATCCTTTCTGGTTCTATTCAAGATGCGGATTATGGCGGCACTGTGCTAAACGCCAAGGTCACGCTTCTAGAAAACCAGATGTCCACGAAGACGAACGTGGACGGGCGTTACTTCATGAGCGGCATTCCCGAAGGAACGTACACGCTGATCGTTTCGGCGCCGTACTACAAGAGCTCCCAGGTTGAGACAGTGGAGGTCGTTGCTGGTGAGGTGAAGAAGGTCGATGTGCCGCTCTTCAATGATACCTCTGACTTAATCGAGCTAGAGTCGTTCTCTGTGAAAGCCGAGGTGCTGGAGGAATCTGATGTAGGCTTGTTGTCGCAACGCCAGAAAGCTCCTTCGATTAGCGACGCCATGGGTTCGGAAACGTTCGGTCGGCTGGGCTTAAGCGATGCTGCCGATGCGCTTGCCAAGGTGACAGGAGCGTCGATCCAGGATGGCAAGTATATGGTGGTTCGTGGTCTGTCCGATCGCTACAATACGACAACACTTAATGGTACGACCGTTCCGAGCGCGGATCCGAATCGCAAGTCGGTGCAACTGGACCAATTTCCTACCGGACTGCTGGATGTAATTGAAACCACAAAAACCTTCACCCCAGACAAGTCGGGCGAGTTTACCGGAGGGGCGGTCAATATCCAGACGAAGTCGTTCCCTGACCAATTCTTTTATAATGTATCCTACGGAATTGGATACAATACGAACACGACGGGAGATCCGTTCCTCTCGTATCCCGGTGGCTCTGACGACTGGCTCGGCAAGGATGACGGCTCGCGTGGGATCCCCGAGCAACTTGCCCAGAACGTGAATCTTTCAACTATCAGTAATGCGGAGCAGTCGGCAATTTTGAACGAGCTTTCACCGGTAGTATCTCCAGTGAACGTGGGTGACGCGCCGTTTAACAATAGTTTCTCCCTTGCTTTCGGCGATAGCATACGGTTGTCGAGCGATGGCGAAAAACGACTGGGCTACACGGCGAGCTTGACTCACAGCCGGGACTTTTCATCCCGCATCGGCGCGCCCGAAGCACGATATCAGATAGACCGAGGCGTGGATGGATCTGTACTGAATCCGGAGTTCGGTATGACAGTCGATGAATCAGAGAGCACGGCAAATCTGGGAGGCATGTTCAACGTCGCGCTTCAGCTTTCGTCGGAGCACGAGATCGGACTGAAGAACTTTTACAATCAGTCAGGCAATGACAGGGCGTTTTTCCAAGAAGGAATCGTTAGAGGAAGCGAGGACCTGTATCTTCGGGAAAGCCGGATTCATTTCACGGAGCGAAGCATTCGCTCAAACCAATTGTATGGTAAGCATGTTTTGCCTGACCTTGGTAACGCGAAACTGGAATGGGATTACGCGAAGTCCAAGAGCATCCAGGACGAGCCGGACTTTCTGATTTTCTTCGATGCCGTAAGTCGTGAGGACTACATCGATGCCGGAATGGATCTGTCGAACGTCGATCCTGATGACTGGAAGTTTCCAACTGGTTTCACGAACCGGAGAAACTTTCGGGAACTCGAAGAGAACGCGGACGAGTATGGCGTGGATTTGGAGCTGCCCTTTGCTTTCGGTGACAAGGATGGTGCCTACCTGAAAGTTGGCATGCGAAATATCGAGGCGGAACGGAATTACAGCGCGTTAGCCTTCAGCTGGAGCGATGGCGATCGTTATGTAAACTACACGGGCGACCGAGGGAGCTTTCTCTCTCCAGAAAATATAAATCTGGACAGCAATGGTGAAACGGGGGTCGTCATGGTGAACCTCACCGACGCTTACCCTGAGTACATGGGCTCCCGGGAAATCTTCGCTACCTATGCGATGGCAGATATTCCGATCACCAGGAAAGTGCGATTGATTGGAGGGCTGCGACACGAAGACACTTCCATCGATGTGACTTCAGTTTCGGGGCGCCCGCAATTCATTCCCAATGCGACGTCCCGCATTTCGGACGACCACTTCTTGCCGTCCGCCAATGTCGTTTGGAATATCACAGAGCGGCAGAATTTGCGGTTCGCCTATACCAATACGATTGCCCGTCCGAGCTTTCGAGAGCTTACACCGGCGGCGGAATTCGATTCGATCGGATCCTTTCTCATCATCGGAAACGAGAACCTGAAAATGTCCGAGATCGCGAACTACGATGTTCGCTGGGAAATGTTTCCAAAAAATGGTGACGAGCTTTTTGCCGTAAGCGTATTTTACAAGGACCTTGAGAATCCTATCGAGCAGGTAATTGACCGTTACGGTTTCATCTCGTGGGACAATGTGGAAACCGGCAAGGTTCAAGGGGTGGAGCTTGAGGCTCGCAAGAAGATCAATCTGCTTTCCTCGGAATTCACGGCCTTTTCCGTTGGAGGGAATCTGGCCTTGATTGACTCTGAGGTTAACCGGTCGCAACTGGAGATCGATCGGAAGATCGCCGAGTTCCCGGACCTGTCTCCCACTCGGGAACTACAAGGTCAGTCTTCTATGATATTCAATCTAGACATGTCCTGGGAGCACTATCGCAAAGGGACGGGGATAACGCTCTCGTACAACAACACAGGCGAGCGCTTATACGCCGTTACCAATGCGAACCTGCCATTAGTCGACGAAGAGCCAGCGGAAGTCCTGGACTTGATTGCGAGTCAACGGCTGGGCCCAGCGTGGAAGCTGAAATTCAAGATCGGCAATCTGCTCGATTCTGAGTCGAGACGGTACCACACGTTCAAAGGAGTCGAATTTCCCTATTCCATGGATGAATCAGGGCGGACTTTTTCGCTGAGCGTGAGTTATGGTAAGTAGTTTTTATTAGGATACGAAAATATCATCAATTATTATATCTATACAAGGAACTCATACAAAATATGAAACGAGCAATAAAAATGATCACCGCCTCGGCACTCCTCGCAGGAGCGGTTTACGCTGCAGATGTGGATGTGACGACGAATATCACGACGGACACTACATGGACTTCGGACAACGTGTACCACTTGTCTGGATTTATAACGGTTGTTGGGGCCACTTTGAATATTGAGGCGGGCACTGTTGTTAAGTGCGCTGCAGGGACAGGAACGGACGCAACTGCGCTCATCATCTCACAGACTGGCATGATCAACGCGGTTGGCTTCCCATCTGCTCCGATCATCTTTACGGCGGAAGCCGATCCCATGGATGGTTCTTGGGGACCTGAAGAAGGCAACGCTTGGGGTGGCCTGATCATATTGGGGAACGCTCCTCTGAACTCCGACCGAAACAAGAACAGCTATGCAGATGGCACTGTAATTACGGACACGGTTGAAGGGATCCCGGAGTTCCTTCCAGAAGCCTCTCGCGTGTTTGGGGGAACGGACCCGGAAGACAACTCTGGTGTGCTAAGCTACGTATCGATCCGTTTTGGTGGCTCCGAACTCGCCCAAGACGCGGAGATCAATGGTCTGACTTTGGGCGGCGTTGGCCGAGGTACTCAAATCGACCACATCGAGGTATTCGCCAATTCGGACGACAGCATCGAGTTCTTTGGGGGCACAGTAGACGTCAAGTACGCGGTTTCAGCCTACGGCGGTGACGACGGCTTCGACTACGACCAAGGTTGGGAAGGACGCGGTCAGTTCTGGGTATACATCGGCGGACCCGTTGCGAATTCCAAGTTCGAGCCAGATAATGGGGGCGAGCACGATGGCGAAACGTCTTTCAATGAAGGGCGCAATATTGGTGGTGGCGTTGTCTACAACGCGACGTATGTAGGTAACGGAGACAGCGGGGCCGCTTTGCGCATTCGCGACAATGCCTACGCGGTTTACAAGAATTCGATCTTCACGGGATGGCCGACGGGAGTTAGAATTGAGCCAGATTCCGGCCTTCGTATCCCAGGGAACGGTGAAACAGTCTCTCTCATCGACATCACCAACAACATTTGGGATTTTGACGCAGCGGACCTTTTCCATGGTGATGAGGACGACACGCTAGGTGCCGGTGGAACGAATCTGGACGATGACGAGTCGTTTCTTGCCGATGTTGGAAACAGCAATTCGGTAGAAGCCGCATTGCTTGCCGGCATCTCCCGCACTGCAGATGGTGGTTTCGACCCACGCCCATTGTCCAACAGCCCGGCCTTGAGCAACGCCTTGGCGGACTTTCCAGAAGGCGACACCTGGTTTACTGAAGTGGATTACCAAGGCGCGTTTTCTAAAGACGACAACTGGCTCGCTGGGTGGACTTACCTTTCCGAGGCTGGCTACCTGTCCGCGTCGGCCGATGCGGGAGCTGAGCTCGTCAACCTCTCAACTCGTGTGGTGGTTGGAGCTGGAGAGACCGTAACCGTTGGTTTCACCGTTACGGGTGGATCCCATAATCTAATGATTCGGGCAGTGGGCCCGAAACTGGCCGATTTGGAGGTTAGCTCTCCCTTGGCGGATCCGCAGATTCAGATCTTTAATACTGATTTCAGCGTTAGCCCTCCTGCGCAGATCCAAGTAGGAAGCGCAGACAACTGGGTGGACGAAAACACCGTTCAGCTTTCGGCAACCATGTCATACGTAGGGGCATTTCCGCTCGAAGTTGCTGAGTTTCAAGGAACTTCTTATGACACGGTCGACGAGACCAGTGCCGCTATAACGGGCAGCTTCGACACGGGAGTCTACACCATCCAAGTTACTTCAGTTGACGGAGGAGAGGGTGAAGTACTCATCGAAGTGTACTCAGTCGACTAAACGATTTTCAAAGTCGCAAGGCTTTGTGATTACGGGGACCAGCCTCTCGTTGAGGGGCTGGTTTTGTCGTTTTTTGTCGCAAGTCTTAGCATTGCCTTATTGTTTTGTAACGAATCCTAGTGGTGGCGTCGTTACGTATAAAGCAAGAGGAATGAGAGTTTTTGAAAAGAAGATGCGGGGAGAGTACTTGGTTAGAGCGTTGATCGCTCTTTTGCCGATTGCCTCAGCATCCTGGGTATTGGGCGAAGAGCCAAGGTCTCCTTTCGAGCGAGCCAGCAAACCGGTAGTTGTGGAAAAGCCGGTGACGGTAGCGCCATCCCGGTTGGATAAAATGGAGTTCACTGGGCTTCTCGGATTTGGAGGCGAAATAACGATCAGCCTTTACGACACCGAAACCAAACAGAGTTTGTGGGTGCCGCTCGACGGGTCCCAAGATGGGATCTCCGTATCTGGATTTGATGAGGAAAACGGCACGATATCAGTTAGTTTGCAGGGAATCACTCGCACGATCGCGATCAATGAAAACGAGATCGTCGCTCTGAAACGAACGGAACCGGTCGTCACTTCGAACGGGTCGGCTCCCGTGGTGCCGAATAAACCGGTTCGAATCAAGGATGACGAGACTCTACGTAAGGAAGAGGAGGCTCGTTCGTTTGTCAGCAATCTCCTCGCTAATAGTATGGTGCAGCGGGAGGAATATCGAAAGGCGCAAGCGGCGCGTACTGCGAACGCTAAGGGTAAGTGAACGTGC
>JAUHWE010000293.1 GCA_030424825.1 Verrucomicrobiia bacterium | reverse complement strand
ACACCAACCGTCTGTTATCGCATGCTCAAATACGCTTCAAAGTCACTCTGGATCCTTTCTTTCGCGATTCTAATTCTTGCAGGCAGCGCCCAGGCGGCCAATCGCATCCTTATCAAGACCGTTGCCTCCGAAGAATATGTAAATCAACGGGCCGAAAGGGGCCCAAACGATATTCAAACCTACAATTTTTTTGAGGGGCGTTATTATGGAGGCAGTGTTAAAGACCGTAGCCTAGAGAGATTCACCTTTAGGGATATCATCGGTGACATGGCGGTCCACCTGCAGAAGCAAGGCTACCACAATAATCCGGTAGTGGGTGAAGGGGATTTGCTGATCGTAGTACATTGGGGCGCTACGGATTACGAGGAGTCCTTTTTCGACATGATGGGTTATACCTCCCTAGAAGATATGGGGTATTCGGAAGACATGGACGCCTCGGCCCTGGCCTCATTCGAATCAACCTTAGGTCTTTCAGATGCCGTCCACAGCGCCAACGAGCAATCTCGCTACGGCAAGTCTCGTCTCCTGGGAATGGAAGAAGCCTATAATCCAAGCACACCTTCGCATGAAAAAGAAACGCTAGAGCATTACCTTTCAGAATCACGCTACTTCGTCATTCTAATGGCCTACGACTTTCCCTTGCTCAAGAAGGGAGAAACGAAATTGCTCTGGTCCACGCGATACAGCATCCGCTCTATCGGCCAGCCATTTGACCAAGCGGTTAAGGACATGAATCTGGTTGCGGCGGACTATTTTGGAAAAAACATTGATGGCCTTGTTAAAAAGCGCGTGACCGACAAATCCCGAGTGAATCTCGGCGAGATTAAAGTGATTGAGACGGAGCCAAATGAATGAGTGTACCTCCCCATGTAACTGATAGCTACAACGGATGCATATTAGGATAACAACTCACAAAGCCGATGGCGACTAGACTGGGCTGTAACGTATCGATCGAGTAGTCGGTTGGCACCTTAATGGCGACCTTCAACCTCTTCTCTTTGGATAGGTCCTCTCCAACATGCCTCTGTTGGTTGTCTCAAACACATCAGCTTGGGTACCTACACAAACGTAGCTAGGAGTGGCTGGATCAGTAGCGCTAAATTCTACATCTTCAAGTCCCTCAGAATCTTCATAGTCATCGACGAGTAGCGGTAAGTAAACAATGCCTATCCAGAATTTCTGGACGCTCCCCGAACGCTAAACGGGTTTAGCAAAGCCGCTATTGAAATGGGCTAAGCGACTCCGAAGCTTAAGTTAATATTCTCGGTATACCCCAATCTGTACACCATGATACGACATCTACCCCTGTTCTTAGGTCTGTGCCTGCTCCTTTCTGGCAGCAATTCGATCTACGCCCAAACGCTGACCGTATCGACCCCGATGCCGGCACCGAATTGGGCGCTCCTGCAACGAGAAGTGCTCGAGGCCAACACGAAATCGATCGAGGAATTCTGTCGGGTCTATCTGGACGAGCGAGGCTACCTGCTGCATACCCCGCGCAACTGCAGCCTCGACGGTCCCGACGACGCCATTGAAACCTTTGCCAATATGACGCTTCTACCCGCGATGGGCGCTTCGGAGAATATCTACGACCTCTTTGTCAAGGCGCAGGAAGGCCACCTGCGGCAATACAAGGAAGTCACATCCGTTACCACCGAGATCGCCCGCAATTCCGACTACCATAAAGACTTCCGTCGTCAGACCGACTGGTATCATCAAGGAGAAGGCCTGCGCGGTTTCTTTTTCCAGCCGCTCTACGATCCGCTCGATGCAACCTTTCAACAACGCATCCGTCGCTTCGCCGGATTCTACATGAACGAGGATCCGAACGCGCCCAATTACGATCCGAAGGTAAAAATCATTCGCAGCCTATTCAATGGGAGCGACGGTCCCCTCATTGGATTGGCCACCCGCGAGGACTGGATGGGCGACCCGGTGGAAGGCATGTTCGACCTCCTCCATACGAGTGGTGGGGAAATGGCAGACTTCATGGAGAACTATGAGATGATGCTATCCCATTTTGACGGCTTTGGTAACAGCACGGGCGATCATCCGCTCAATATGGTCACCACCATCCTGGCCCTGAATGCCTACATGCTCGAACACGAGTCCAAATACAAAGAGTGGATTCTTGAATACGTCGATGCCTGGATGGAACACACCGCAGCAAACGGCGGCAACATTCCCAGCAATATCGGACTGGACGGCACCATCGGGGGCGAGTTCTTTGGAAACTGGTATGGAGGCACCTACGGCTGGGATTTCTCGTTCTGGGAGCCGGCCTACAACAAGCAGCAGTACCACAATAATGTGCACCATGGCATGTGGCCCGGTTTCGCCAATGCCCTACTCCTCACTGGAGACCAGAAGTACATCGATGCTTTGAGGAATCAAATGGACAACCAGTATGCGCAGAAAAAGGTCGTCGATGGACAGGTACTGATCCCTCGCCAATACGGAGTGGGCTACGACAAGACAGGGCCGATGAAACGACCTCTTCAGGAAGGATACATGTGGGATCCCGAATTCGAGGAAGGCAAGGAACCCAAATGGTATCACTTTGTGCCAGAATCCTATTGGGAACCACGCAATATTGAAATCTACCTCTGGTCGATGGATCGCAAAGACCTGAAACGCATCCGCACCGACGAGGGCTGGATCGCTTTTCTGGAAGGCAACGATCCCGGTTACCCCGAACGGGCACTGCGCAAGCAGTTAACTATCATTCGGGATAAAATGGAGGACCTGCGCAACGATCCCACCACGCCCGACACCCGCCTAGCGGATTGGCCGTCCCAATACAATCCACTGCAACCGATGCTGGAACTGAACCGGCTCATCCAAGGGGGGTACATCGCCGCCAAGATGTATGTATTGCATTGCCGGGTACGCTATTTCGATCCCGCTCGGTATCGAGCCGGACTACCCGAAGACGTCGCCTCTCTGGTAACGGGGGTTCACGAGGACTGGACCAAGGTAAAACTGGTAAACCTAGATCTGGTCGAAGCCCGCGATGTGGTGGTGCAAACCGGTGGCTACGGGGAGCACCAATGCAGCAGTGTAAAAACGAGCGATTCAACCTTAACCGTGAACGACAACCATTTCACGGTCCGTCTAGAGCCGGGCTCCGGTACCGAACTCACGATCTATCACGATCGCTACACCAACCAGCCCAGCTTGAAGTTTCCTTGGCACAACTGATGGGAAGAACGCCGCGAACTGCCCCCAGAATCAAATCAGGAATTAGGGACAAGGCCCTGGCACTATCGATTTAAACCTCGGACAGTGTGCCCGTGCTCCCGGCAAAGCTACCAGTCTCCACGCCTAGACGTTGCAGCATGGTCAGGTAGAGATTCGACAGGGGCAAATCCTCGTAGGCGGACTCCAATTTCCATGGCTCCGTGTCTCCCGGAGCCCAGCCTCCGCGGTAGGCATTAGCACCGGCGTAATCGAGATACTGTCCGTGCTGGAATCCCATGTTTCTACCCCCGACTAGCATCAGAGGATAGTTGCGGGAAAGGTGGAAGGCGCTTGATGCGGAGCCAAAGAAGAGAAGCGTATTGTCTAGCATGGTTCCTTCTCCCACTGGCTCCGGAGTCGCTTTCAGCTTTTCCGCAAAGCGGCCAAACTCCTCGCTGAGAAAGCGGCAGTAAATACCGAAGTTTTTCCAGCCATCTGGCTCCTTCGTATGGTGGGAAAGTTGATGGGAAAGTTTGAACCCAACGGCTCGGGCAAGGTGATCACTAATGCCAACGCCGTTTTCACGGCCAATCTGGTAAGTCGCCACTCGAGTGGTGTCCGTTCTAAACGCAAGGTAGACCAATTCATACATCGTCCGCAGATAATCACGCGGATCGTCTGGAGTAATCTCAAGTTGCAGGTGATCCACATTTGGCACCGTAAAGGGCGTGTTGATCCAGCGTTTCGCCTTTTCCACTTTTACCTCCGTATCCCGAACGGACTGCAGGTAGTCATCCAGCGTTTCCTGATCGCTTGCGGACAGACGTTTCTTTAGAGATTGAGCATCGTCCATGAGGAGGTCCAAGGCACTGTTACTCATGGCCAGCTTCTTCGCCGCGTCTTCGCCGCTTTTCGCAAACAGCATGTCGAAAATCCGCTTTGGCTTGTGCTCTGCCGGGATGGGTCGACCGTTCCGATTGTACGACATGGTCTGAGCACCCCGCGGAGATCCCGTGCCACCATCTGTCGACATGACAAGTGACGAGATGCGAGTTTGTTCACCTACCTGTTCTGCAAACACTTGGTCGAGAGAAATGCTGTTTTTGTAATCCCCACTGCCTCCGGTGTCTGCTCCCGTTAGAAACTGGTCGGCATTCGAGTGTCCGTGAACACTCCTCACCGCAGGATGCGACAACCCGCCGAGCACTGTCATATCATTGCGCAGGGGCTCCAGCGTCTCGAGGCATTTGGTCAGTTTAAAATCCTTGCCATTCCCGTGGGGAAACCAGCTCCATTCCTCGAAAGCGGGGTCTTCCCTTCGCGGCATCGGCACGCCGTCCGGCATGTAGAAACTGGCAAAGCGTTTCTTGGCTGGTTGCTTCGCGGTATGGGCGCGTTCAGCAAAGGTCTCAAAACAGGGCAGAGCGAGGGCAAACCCAGCGGCTCCACGAAGAAACCTACGACGGTCGATGGTGGCAAAACTTGTTTTCATGAAAATAAGGGGTCAGGGGCGAGGGACGTGGTTCGAGGGATTCGTGACAATTAAGGAAATTGGGCAGGTGTCCGGAGGATTGTGTTTCTCTGGTAACGATTAACTATTATTTTGTGAGAAAAAGATCGCTGGTAACTATTAGCGCAATTAGGTCGCCCAGTCGATCTCCTTTGTTTCTGAGGTTAGAGGTGATTTCATCGACACTTGCCCGGTCGCTAAAGGCCAAGGGGCGACCTAAGGCGTAGGTGGTGAGTTTGAGCACCATAGCGCTGCTGAACTGGTCTTGGCGGTTCGTAAGTAGAAAATGTTTCAAGCCATAGATTCCATCCAGTTCCTGATTGTTGAATAGACTACTGGTCGCATCAACCGGAACCCCATTAACTTGGTCGCGCCAACTTCCTACGGCATCGAAGTTTTCAAAGGCGATGCCCCACGGATCGATTTTTGCGTGGCAGGAATAGCACGCCGGATCATTGCGGTGATTCTCGATCCGCTCTTTTAAAGTCATTTTGGCGATCTCCGGGTCCGTAAGATCGATTTCAGGGACCGCCGGCGGGGGCGGTGGAGGCGGATCGTTCAATAGGCGTTCGAGCATCCAGACTCCACGTTTGAGCGGATGCGAATCTTTGCCATCCGAGTTCATGGCGAGCAGACCAGCCTGGGTCATGATTCCCCCCCGGTGCACTGTCGCATCGAGCCCCACCTTTCTAAAGTCACTTCCGTAGACATCGGGAATTCCGTAGTGCCGGGCCAAGCGCTCATTGACCATGGTGTAATCCGCATGAAGGAAATCCATGACGCTTCGGTTCTCTCGCAGCACCTCTTGGAAAAACGAGACCGGTTCCCGAAACATCGCTTCTCTCAAGTCGGGGTCGAACTGAGGATAAAGCGCTTCTTCTACGTCGAGAAACTCCAAGAGCTGCATGCCGAGCCATTGCTGCACGAAGTGTTTCGTAAACCGCTCGCTCTTCCGGTCCGCCAACATGCGTCTGGTCTGACGCTGCAAAACTCTTCGATTCTTCAACTTCCCTTTCGATGCTAATTTTAAGAGTTCTTCGTCAGGCACGCTACACCACAGGAACATAGAAAGACGCGTGGCTAACTCGAAGTCTGACAGGTCTTCGACGCCTTTTGTCTCTGGGTCTTCCTGCACAAGGTATAAAAATTTTGGTGACGCTAGGGACGTGGCTAGGACTTCAATCATCGCTTCCCGAAAATCATCCGATTGTGGCCTTATCGCCTCGAACATTACCATGTGCCGCTCAATCTCGGCATCGGTCACCGGCCTCCGCCAAGCCCGAGGCAGAAAAGCGGCCAGTACTTCCTTCGCATAGACCGTCTCGTTCTCCTGATTCCTGCTGTCAATGAAGACGCGGGTATGCGATTCGGGGGGCCACTGTTCATAGAACGGCGTTGTCACCTCCAAATAGTCGATCTGAATATTGGAAACCGGATCCTCCCCCAGGTTTTGAGCAACACTTTGGAATAGCAGGTATTCTGACGGATTGGGCTGATCTCCCAGCGTTGACCCTACGCGAAAAGGATTGCGGCGAAACTCGCTCAGCGGAATCTTCCACTCATAGAACTGGGGCCGGCCGGGAGGAGCGTGGATGGTCACATCCTGACGGTTAACACGTTGAGTGCTTCTGGAATTGTTGC
>JAUHWE010000292.1 GCA_030424825.1 Verrucomicrobiia bacterium | reverse complement strand
TTATCGCGATCGACTGCGGGCAGCCGTTCTTCCGAATAAAACTTGAAGGAACAGTGCATCACGGTTTAAATGTGGCACTGTATGGGTTATCCGACTCCGTTGCTCTTCAGAATTGGCCTGTGTCTTGCGTGCCTGTTTTCATCGATTGGATTAGGCCACTACCTTGAGAATCCTGACGAAGGTACGCGTCCTCCATATTTCCTGAAAGAGCCTGAGTTCACCGAGGTTCTAACTGGAGGTGAAGGATCTCTTCAAGCGTTTGCTAACGGAGCAGGAAACATCCAGTATCAATGGTACAAAAATGGCGAACCTATTGAGGGGGCCGACCAATCGTCGATTCGTTTTATTAATGCGACACGAGACGATGCAGGATTTTACCATGTGACAGCAGCGTCCGAATTTGGGACGACTCGGAGTCAACTGGTTCGGGTTCGCGTGGGCAGCCGAGAGGAGCTTAGCGGTGTACAGCGGTTCTACACGGGAGACCAGCATGGGGTTAGAACGACTGCCTTCTTTGCGGGCCAATACGTTTGCGCGGGTGATTTCGGGAAGGTATGGAGTTCGATGGATGGATACGATTGGCAGGTCCGATCACCCCTCCCGAACGAAGAACACGTTTTAGATCTGGTAGTGGGTGCGGAAAAACTTATTGCCCGACTCGATGACGGGAGAATCGCTTGGAGTAGCGACTTAGAGAGTTGGACCATCGTCACGGTCATTCCGGATGGAGACAGTTTTTTTGATGTAGTCCACTTGAACGGATCTTATGCCGCCTTTAGCACTTCCGGGTTACACCAGCTTTTCACCTCTCCCGATGGAATCAGCTGGAACCTCCAGCACGAATTCTTCGAGGGGTCAGGTTCGTCGGGTCTCGCTGCAAATAACAACTTAATGATCGCGACACGATCGAATGACGAAAAAACTGAGGTAGGCATCACTACTAACGGGATCGATTGGACTTTCTACGAATCCACGCAACTGGCATCAACGGGACCACTTGCCTTTGGTGAGGAACTCTACCTAGCAGGTTCCCGTGGCACCTGGACCTCAGAGGATGGGTTCAACTGGACTAGACGAGATGAAATATTTGGCGTGCAGGAAATCGTTAAAGCGAACGGAATTTACTATGGTATAGATTCACGCATTGTTTATAGGTCAGGCAATTTGACGGATTGGGAAGCGGTGTTTAATTTCGATGGACTTGGCCACCCCAGCGAACCTACATCGCTTTCGTATTCAAATGGCCAGTTCTTACTTGGCCCGATCAGCGGGAGTATTTATCCGATAAGCGATTTCTCTGAGTTTAGGGTGTTGGGGGAGACTCATGAGTCCGACTACAACCGGAGTGGCGGGTCGATAGAATACATTAATGGAGAGTTTTTGATGTTTACGGGACGAAGTGGAATCCTGGTGTCAGATACTGGTAAGAGCTGGAGATGGGAGGAGAATCGGGCCAGCAATGCCTACGTAAGCGGAATCGATAGACTTGTCTACGGCAACGGGGTGTACGCCAATGGAAACCTTGTGGGAAACGGCCTCGACACACTTGAAGGAATCGATCACCCGGACCCATTCTACTTAAGCCACATCGCTTTTGGAAACGGCGTCTTTGTTGGGCTCCAGCAACAGACTTTCGTATATTCTAGCGATGGATACGAATGGACAAGCACAGACGTATTTGCCTCCCTAAAAGACTTCAAATTCACCGGTGGATTATTCATTGGCGTAGGAGACGATGGACGGGTGGCGACTTCTTCGGATGGGGTCAGCTGGATCCTGCTGACGATACGAGAGAATGGTATAAGCGGCGGTAGGGTCGATTTTGAGAAAATAGCCTACGGGAATGGACGGTTTGTTGCGACGGCCCGATCGATTGGCGGGACCGAGCTTTACGCTTCCCAAGACGGGCGGACGTGGTCGAAGCTATCTGTGGATTTCCAATCGATCGTTTCAGATCCTTTGTTTGATCCTCGGGTAACGGATATCGAGTATGGCGATGGCACTTTTTATATTGCGTTCGAAACAAAGCTACTGGGGACCCCCGACTTCGAGGATTGGGAGACAATCAGCGAATCGGTAATTGGACTAGGTGAGATCTATTACGAGGGAGGCACGATTATTGGAAATGGATATGGGATTTACCAGTTCGGAGAGCCAATCGGCATTCCTCCTCAGGTCGAATTTCGAAATGTGAATCCGACCCACTCCGTCCTCGGGGAAACGGTTCGAGTTGAAGCTTCCTGCGTTGATTTGGACGGAGAGATTACCAAGGTAGAGTTCTTCGAAGGAAGCGAACTCATAAGTGAGTTGTCACAAGAGCCCTACTTCTTCGAGTGGGCTGGCACAAAGACAGGGCCTCACTCTTTCACTGTGAAAGCCTACGACAATTCGGGCCTGAGTTCGCTTGATGCAATCGTCGTTAACGTAGGCCAGAATATTGGAGCTTACGGGCAAAAAGAGAGCGACTTTGTCGATATTAAAGAGATTGTATCATTCAACGGGGCGCTCTACGCGCTGCGCTCTGATGGAGTAATCTTTAGAAGTTTCGGTGTAGATGACTGGAATATCGTTTTCACCCCCGCATTCGAAACACCGCAGCATCTCACAAGCGCGAATGGAATACTGGTCGCAGAGACTGATAGCGCTTACTATGTTTGCGACGATGGGATCAATTGGCGCTTTCTGTCGCAAGGAATCGAAAGCGTATCGCCAGTGGGAAACTGGTTTATCGCCCAACGCGATCCTCATCATCTCGGGCTCGTTAAATCGAGGGACCTCTACAATTGGTCCCCGGTCCCTGAGAACCCGAATTTCGACAATGGTCGCAATATCATCGGAGTGATGAACGACCAATTAATTGCCCGTAGTGAAAACGAAGGCGAATATTTCAGGCTCGGCGCATGGGGGGATTGGGAACGAGTTGTATTCCCCAAGCAAGGACAACTGGTTATGGCACGACACTTCGACGGCGTCGATTACCTCTGGACTCGTACTCATTCGCCCACTGTGAGATATCATCTCTTTCGGTCGTCCAACGGAGTCGACTGGCTTGAAGTCGATATTCCAGTCGGCTTAACCGAAGTCGAGGATTTCGAAAAGGAGCATGAAGTATTCGTCGTAAGCGGAGGGAACTCAGGTGGATACGTAGCGGACGCAGATTTTGAGCAATGGACTCAAACGCCACCGATCCAGTCTGTATCGTACCAAAAGGGTAGTTACATTGGAATCGTTGCAGGAAAGGTATCACGTTCAGAAGACGGTCGTGCGTGGGAATCGGTGTTGGAACCGGTTATTCACAACGGCGGCCTCGCGAGCGCGTTATCTGGCTTTGCCGCTTGGAATGTTGACATACATCGTACCGGTCACTTGTGGACCTCAGAAGACGGTGAAAATTGGAATTACAAAGTAAGGAACGAGGAAAAGAAGGTATTTACTGACCTCGCTCGCAATGGAGAGTCTTTCGTGTCAATTGGCCAGCACTACATTGGGAAGTCGAACGATGGAGTAAACTGGACGCACACGGAAAAACCAAAGGAGCTGGCAGACTCTATCGCATTTGGAAACGATGTATTCTTGGCTTCAGGACAAACTGGAAATGTGGGAATTTCAGTAGATGGGCTAACGTGGGAGTTTCACAGTGTCGGAGACTACGAAGGATTAACGAGGCAGGTTCACTTCCTAGAGGATCCAGGTCTCTTCATTGTTGAGACAGGAAGCGTCAACTACTGGACATCAATCGATGGAGTACAATGGGTAGAGCGGTCATTTGGCACCGTCCAGCTTTCAGAGTTCAATCAAGTTGGGCGGTGGATATTTGCGTGGTCGAATAATGGGGTCTACCAGACGGATAACGGAATTGACTGGGAAGCGGCAGAGACCTTGAACTACAGTACGACAGTTTTTTATCTCGATGGGATCTACCTTGCTCAAACCGGTGACTGGAGGGAGCCGATTCGCAGATCGGTAGATGGGATTACTTGGGAAGCGGCAGACATTCCTTTCGCACGAACGTTCGCCTATTTGAGGGCATACGATTTTGGCTTTATCGCTTTTCTCGATGGTTCGAGGAGCTATGACTACATGACGACTGATGGGCTCAGTTGGTCAAAGATCAATGTAAATGCGCCGCTCGAAAGATCAATGGTCGTGAATGGCGAAAGGTACTTTTCCGGCAGACCCAGCAAGACATCGCTGAGTGATCTGGCATTCGGATCGCTTGTCAGAGAGATCGGGGACGATGGGCGACAGGGAACGGTTCGACTAAAGGGGGAAATTTGGAATCTGAGCGACGAACGGGTAGAAGACGTAGATCTAGAGCTGAAACTTTTGCTAACAGGAAACCAAGAATGGACAATCAAATCTCGCGGGTATGCCACAACACAATCGCTTCCAGGATTGACGATTCCCGCCAATGGGACGGTGGCCTTCGACCTCGAATTAAACCTGCCCGACTGGGCGCAAGACGGAAACTACGGAGTACACGCATTTCTAGAAGGGGGCGGATCCCTATTTGATACTATCCAGCACAACAACTACGCGTGGGAACGATTGCTGGGTCTGCCCGCGCTTTGGGTGAATCCAACTGAAGAAGGGGAATCGAAATCCGTAGTACTTAAGTGGAGAAGTGACGTGGGCTACACGAATGAGATCCAACATTCGAATGACTTAAAAGTTTGGCTGCCTCTGGGCCCTGCGATCAACGTCAACGACAATTCGATTCAAACCACGACAGATTCCTCTGTGGGTAATGCCCAACGCTTTTATCGTCTGAAGGCAGAATAGGGTGAGGCTCAATCACGTAACGAAACCAAAATACACACCGCCCCCGCGACTCCAATCGCGCCGGACAAGTACCACCAGCCAGAGCCCATGAAGCCGTAGCACCAAATGCCGATGCTGCCGATCAGTCCGGCCAGGGCCCAGGTCATGCCCCGCAAGCCGAAGTACCGTCCACGCATCGATTCTGGTGCGAGGTTGCTGCTGTAGGCCATGCCAATCGGTAAGGCGATGATCTCGCCCAAAGTGAACAATCCCATCGCAAAGAAGAACTCCAATTGAGTAGTGGAGAGACCAAACGCAACGCAGCCCAGACCTATCAGGGCGTAGCCCAATCCGAGGATCCGTCGATTGTGAAACTGCTTTAGCCAATGCGTCAGGGGCACCTCTATCAGGATAATCAATACACCATTGAATCCCATGATGACTCCGTAAACGCTTGGCGAAATGTCGAAACGCTTCGTGGTCAAGGCCAAGAGGCCAAAGACTTGGTTGAAGGCAATCCCCATCAACAAGCATGCGAGGAGGAACTGAGCGTAGAGCCTGTTTTTAAGCACATCTAGGAATGCATCCAGCCAACTGTGGAAAATGACTTTGGGCGAACTAACCCTGCCTTTGATCGTTCTTAATCCATGCGGCAGACTGACATACGCGAGAATGGCAAACGCGATTGTCGTAATCGCATCACCCGCGAAAATCAGAAAGGGTGAATAGATAAACAGCAACCCTGCTAGCATCGGACCTGCGGCAAATCCAGCGTTGATCGCCAATCGCAACATGGCGAACGCCGTGATACGCTTATCGGCTGGAACCAAGTCCGTGACAAGTGCGCTGGTGGGCGGCCCAAATAGAAAATTGGCAAAGCCGTAGACCGTCGACATGACGATGAGAACAAAGTATTTCTCACAGTAGTACAAGGAGAACAGGCTGATTGCCGAACAGACGAGCGAAAGCACAATCGTATTTCTACGACCGATGGCGTCTGCGAGGTATCCACCCGCCATAGGACCGAAAAAGCTTCCGAAACTAATGGCTGCTAAGACGCCCCCAATCTTCCCCATGCTGTAGTCACGTCCCTCAAGAAAAAGCGTTAGAAATGGGAACACAAAAGCGCCAAATCGATTTACGAACTGGCCGATGACCAGAATGTAGACCGGCTTTGGAAGTCCCCGAATATCGGAGAATAGAGTGGTGAAGAAGAGGCGCATCGCTATTAGCAGTTTGGTTTTAGCGCCGAGCTAGAATCGAAGAGGGGAGTGGGATGAAAATAAAAAAACCTCTGTCGATTCGAGATCAGCAGAGGTTTGGGAAAGTCGTCTTTGGGTAGTTCGTTTTACCTACAGTTTCATTTTCTCTGCCATTGATCTCAATGCACGTGATTTTGCATGACGCATCCCCACGTACGAAAGCCACGCGAAAGAAACGCGATTTTCGCCGACCTGGGTCGTATTGAGATTTTTGATGAGAGCGTTCATTAAAAGAGGTTCTAGAAAAGAATCGCAGCTTTATCCTATGGCAAGCTCAATGTGGTTTGTCCTACGTTGATTCGTTACTTTCAAAGGCAA